>JBBQEA010000197.1:0-9477 GCA_038320245.1 Chitinophagales bacterium
AATATTCCTTGAAATGTTTTTGCTGTTGCCGCTGAAAAATTACTTCTGCAGGTAGCAGACTCTGCAGAAATTTATCTGCATATACCCGGTCTCCTTCGGCTACAAAAAACTCGCCGGTACTAATATCTAAAAAAGCGATGCCAATAATGTCTTCATCAAAATGTAAAGCCGCTAAAAAATTATTGCTGTTATGTTCCAGTAGTTTGTCACTTGTTGCAACGCCGGGAGTTACCAGTTCTGTAACGCCCCTTTTTACAATTCCTTTTGCTAGTTTAGGGTCTTCCAATTGGTCGCAGATGGCAACCCTATAACCAGCTTTTACCAACTTGTGCAAATAGGTGTCCAGCGCATGATGGGGAAAGCCAGCCAGTTGAGAAGAGTTCTCATCACCATTATTCCGCTTCGTTAAAGTAATGCCCAATACTGCAGAAGTTTTCACAGCATCCTGTCCAAATGTTTCATAAAAATCACCCACTCGAAACAGCAAAATCGCATCCGGGTACCGGGCTTTTATGGCGTTGTGTTGTTGCATTAAAGGAGTTTCGCCGGTTGCTTTCGCCATAATTCTATTGTGCTGATTAATTAATTTACTATTGGTTTAATTTCTCTTTTTATGACCCCGGCTTTACCAATTCTATTCAACTTCATTGGCGTCGCACTCCCGTCCGAATGGCTTTCAGCCGGGCGGGCTTGTACTTTATATCGTTCTTGAACTTTTTTCACAATATCACAGCACACAATTAGTTTCATGCCAATTCGAAATCGTTGAGAAAGGCAGTTTAAATAGCTATGCAACATTTTTTCCAATTTTAGCTGTTTTCATTGTTACAATCTCCTTACGCACACCCTTAACTAAACATCTTAACTTCTAAACATTGATGACGAAAATATGCTGCCACTAAAAATTTGCTAAACAAAAAAATCGCAAACTCCATCTCCCCCCCAATAAAACGAACACTTTAAATTTAAAGCGCTTGCTTTCCTCCTACCCTGCGGGGAGGCCGGAAGGGGCACAAAAATAAGGTCTTTAACTCCTTTAAAGTAAGCATTGTGGACAGTGTGAATTACTTTTGCACAAATAAATTTGAAAAGCAGTTGGGAATGAGAAAATTAAGTATGGAAGAACTCAACCGCAAGTCGGTGGAAGAGTTTAAAGAATCAGCAAAAATGCCGGTGATAGCCGTGCTTGAAAATATCCGCAGTGCTTACAATGTAGGCAGTGTATTCCGTACCGCCGATGCATTTTTATTGGAAGCCATTTACATTTGCGGTTACACTTGCAAGCCTCCTCACAAAGAAATAAAGAAGACAGCCCTCGGTGCGGAAGATTCTGTAACATGGAAACATTTTGACACAGCGCCAACCGCCATTGAGCAATTGAAAAGCGAAGGTTATAAAGTGTATGCCATAGAACAGGCGTTGAATAGCTGCGCCCTTCAGAGCGTAGATTTCAAAAGCATCGAAAAAGTAGCCGTTATTTTGGGTAATGAGGTAAGTGGCGTAGAGCAATCCACCATTGAATTATGCGATGGTGTAATAGAAATTCCCCAGTTTGGCATGAAACATTCCCTAAACATTGCAACCGCCGCAGGTGTTGTATTGTGGGAGATTGTAAGAGGGAGGGTTTCTAAAATTTAAATAGTACAAATGAGTTCAATAAAATTAAAAAACTACTTATCACTCGTAAAATTTAGCCATACTATTTTTGCAATGCCTTTTGCATTGATTGGATTTTTTTTAGGGTTAGATTCTTCTGTTAGATTATATCAAAGTCAATCTAGTTTAAACAACACAATTGGCTGGGGCTACGACCTGACAAATTTTACAACGTGGCGAATAATATTACTCAAATTTGTATTAGTAGTTCTTTCTATGATCTTCGCCCGTTCCGCAGCCATGGCCTTCAACCGCTACCTTGATGCACAGTATGATGCGAAAAATCCGAGGACAGCGGTAAGAGAAATTCCGGCTGGCATCATCAAACCTGGCAATGCATTGTTTTTTGTAATTGCCAACTGTATCCTGTTTATCGTAAGTACGTTCTTTATTAACAGCCTGTGTTTTTATTTATCTCCGGTGGCATTATTTGTTGTGTTGTTTTATAGTTATACCAAACGGTTTACAGCATTTTGCCATTTGGTATTAGGTGTGGGTTTAAGTCTTGCACCTATTGGAGCATATATTGCAGTAACAGGCGTGTTTGCTTTACTTCCAGTCTTATTTTCCTTCACCGTCTTATTTTGGGTAAGCGGCTTCGACATTATTTATGCCTTGCAGGATGAAGAATTTGATAAAGCTAATAACTTAAAATCTATTCCATCTGTATTGGGAAAAGTTAAAGCATTACGAGTGTCCGAATTATTGCACCTGTTATCAGCAGCCTGTGTAATATACGCAGGTATGTATGGTCAATTTGGTTGGTTGTTTTGGCTGGGGGTACTATTTTTCTGCGCCTTACTTATTTACCAGCATTTGTTAGTTAAGCCCAATGATTTAAGTAAAGTCAATATGGCTTTCTTTACCACCAATGGTATTGCTTCGGTGGTATTTGCAGTATTTGTTTTATTAGATTTATTCATCCACTAAACAACTAACCACCTAAACTTCTAAAACATTATGGCTCGTATACTGGCAATTGATTATGGGGGCAAACGAACAGGTATTGCCGTTACCGATCCATTGCAAATAATAGCAACCGGCCTTACCACTATTGAGAGCAAACAGCTGATTCCATTTTTAAAAAAATATTTTATCGGGGAACAGGTAGAACGTATTGTTATTGGGATGCCCAAAAACTGGGATGAAACTGATACACACGGTACTCCTTTAGTAAAAGAAGCCATAAAAAAATTACAAAAGGAATTCCCCGATATGCCCATTATAGAAGTAGATGAACGCTACACATCTAAAATGGCCAAAGCTGCCATGCTGGAAATGGGCATGAAAAAAAGCGAACGCCGGATAAAGGGCAATGTGGATGTAATTGCCGCCACTATTATGCTACAGGAGTTTATGAGAAGTCCGTTATCTTCCTAAATGGGGGATTATAAATAGTAAATTGTAAATTTGCAGGATGGAAAAAGCAAAAGCAAAAAAGAAAGCTGTAAAAAAGGCCGCTAAAATGCTATCCAAAGAAGAGTGGTTGAAGAAGTTTTTTGGAAAAATAAAATCTTTTGGGGATGGAGTTGCGTATCAAAGAAAATTGAGAGATGCGTAAGCAAGTTGTTTTAGATACCAACATATTGATTTATTTCTTTGAAGGGAATATTAAAGCTGCCAGGTTATTGGAGGACAATGAATTTTTTTTATCATCAATGACGCATGTAGAAATATTAAGTGATTTAAATACGGCGCCTCAAAAGAGATTGTTAATAAAGGATTTTTTAACTGCTGTCACAATAATACAAACATCACCTATAATTTGTGAAAGAGCAGCAAGATTCAGACTTAGTTATGCTATCAAATTACCCGATGCTATAATTGCTGCGACTGCTTTGTATTTGGGGATCCCTTTAATTACCGGCGATGCTGCATTTTTTAAAATAAAAGAAATCGAAATAATACCCTTTATTAAATAAAATATGATTTTACCAATAGTAGCTTACGGCTCACCCATTTTAAGAAAAGTTTGTGCCGAGATTGATCCTGAGTATCCTGCCTTGCAAAAGTTATTGGATGATATGTGGGAAACCATGTACAACAGTAACGGCGTGGGTTTGGCAGCACCACAAATAAATAAAGGCATCCGTTTATTCGTAATGGACAGTACCCAGATATTTCAAAACCTGGAGGATGATGAAGTAGATTTATACCCGGATGCACCTGGATACAAAGGCGTATTTATCAACGCAAAAATTACTAAGCTGGAAGGTAAGGAGTGGAGCTACAACGAGGGGTGCCTCAGTATCCCCAAAATAAGAGAAGATGTCAATCGCATAGAAACCATTACCATCGAATTTTTAGATGAAAATTTTGAGTTACGAACTTTAGTTTTTAATGGCATTACGGCAAGGGTGATACTACATGAATACGACCATATTGAAGGCAAGCTGTTTATCGATTACATTAAACCGCTTAAACGTACGTTGTTGAAAAGAAAGCTCGATGATATAACAAGAGGTAAAATAAAAGTAGATTATCGGATGGTTTTCCCGAAATAACTTTAACGCTAACTTTTACGGTTTTATAATAATTTGCAGGCATGATTAAACACATCATGCCTGCTTTTTTTTGTTTATTTTTTTCAGCCAACACATTTGCACAGCAATCAAAAGACAGTGCAATTACCATAGGTAAAAAAATGGTGACCTTAAGTGAGATTGTGGTGGACAATCAATTGAATGTACCTGTATTTATCAATCGCATTAAAAACGACTCTACATTTTATAAGGCATTCCGGAACCTGCACGTACTTGGGTTTTCTGCAATCAATGACATAAGGATGCTAAAAAAAGACGGCACTGCTGAAGCATCTTTGTTCAGTAAAACAATACAGATACGGGAGGGAAATTGCAGGATAAATAAAATAATGGAAGAGCAGGTTACCGGCGATTATTACGATGAGAACCACCAGCCGGATTATTATACGGGTCAACTATATGCATCACTTTTTTTTACAAAAGACAGTATATGTGGCGAGAATAATATTGTTACCGGCAAAGAGTTTACTACCGATGGTAAATCCGGTATGGAAAAACATAAGGAACAATTGAAGATGTTGTTTTTTAATCCTGGTAAAAGAATAAAGGGTCTGCCTTTTATGGCTAATAAAACAGCCATCTATGATGATGACATGGCAGATTTATACGACATGAGTATTGATATGGACGACTACAACAAAACAAGTTGTTATATTTTTAAGCAAAAAGTAAAGACAGGTAAAGAAAGCAATGTGGTGGTTGATGAAATGATTACCTGGTTCAATGATAAAACCTTTGAGGTGGTTGCCCGTACGTATAGCCTGAGTTACAATGCCGCAGTGTACGACTTCAAAGTAAAAATGGAAGTTGAAATGACGCATGCAGGCAATTTGTTGGTGCCTGCACTAATCCGCTACAATGGCAATTGGAAAGCTATTTTCAAGAAAAGAGAAAGGGGCGTATTTACAGCTACGCTGTTCAATTTTAAATAATATTCCCATTTGGTATAAGCCCGCTATTGAATAAACTACTAATTTACTTGAGCCAATTTTTTCAGGAATAATTGCAAGCAGTACTTAAAACAAAAAAAAGAGTGCGTTAATTTCAATGGCTATTTTGCCTGGACGCTGATGGATAATTTTGAATGGAGTGATGGGTATCATGCCAAGTTTGGGCTGGTGTATGTTATTAATAATGCACAGCTGAATACCATCAAAAAGTTTAGTCAACCGGCTGGCAATTTTTTAATAAATATATTTTCCTCAACTATATTATCGAACTTGTTTCCTGTTTGTTATTTTAAATTCATCCACCTCAACTTTATTCTTTTTCAACTGTAACCATCTGTAGCATTTACTTAATGTTGAACTCAGTATAGATAAAAATTTATAAATATTTTTTTGAGTATGAATACAGTAAAAATAGAAGGCATAGAATACGATCTGCCAGCAATAGAAAAGGATTGTTGGGTTAGGATTTTAAATGGGTCGTTACAATATAAAAACCCGTTACACAATCCCGTTGTAGCCAATGTTAATGAGCACGGAGTAAATATGCGAACGGTAGTTTTACGTAAAGTAGATATTGAAAAAAAGCAACTTTGTTTTCATACTGATATCCGAAGTGGTAAGTGCCAGGAGTTGAAGAGGAACAACAAGGTAAGCTGGTTATTTTACCGTCCTTCAGCTATGCTTCAAATAAGAATGAGTGGCAATGTAACCTTGCACCAGGATGATCTTTTTGCAGATGAAGCATGGGCTAATACCCGAATAAGCGGAAGAAAAATTTATCTTGGCGATGAAGGACCATCTACCTTATCTGCACTTCCAGCAAGCGGGTTGTCGCCAAAATTTGATAAAGAAGATCCAACACCAGAAGAAAGCGAAGCAGGGCGAAAAAACTTTGCCATCATCAGCACACAAATTCAATGGATGGAATGGCTATGGCTTAACAGCAACGGGCATCGCAGAGCAACTTTTCAATATACCGCTGATGGAAAAGTTACTGCAAACTGGCTGTTGCCATAGCGTAAAAAAGAAGGAATATTTATAAACAGAAATGTTATTATTGAATAGTCAGATTTGATGGTATCAGTAGATTCTTGCCATTTGCTACGGTTAGTTTTGCGCCAGGTGCAATATGTTGTGAGATATTTAAAATGCAAAGACCATTTACTATTGGATCAATAATAATTTCATCTCCAACCGGCAATGTTGACGGTGGAATTTTATTGTTAGCCCAGTTTTCAGGCACATCCCAATTGCCATCCCCGGTAAATGTATAAATGGAATTACTTTTTGCAACGAGCCATATCGTGGCATTCATTATCAGGTTCCGGTGGTTAGGCGTTACATCTCCATTGTAACCGGGAAACAGGTTGTCGTTTGTGTCACCAGTACCATCATCAAAAGGGGAACTATCGCCTACCGCTACTACTTTTCCAGCACCATATCTTGCGGTAGCAACCATTACTTTTTTATTGCCACTGCCAGCGGTTTGATAAATGATTGGCAGTACACTTGAATTGGCTGTTGGGCTTACGGTAATGCTGGTACCGTTACTCCATTTTACTTTGGTTACATTACCCCAGCCACTTCCTGCTGCTGGTCGTAACAGGGTATCTGCTTTTATATTGGAAGAAAGATTAGTGCTGGTTTCGGAAAAATTTGCAAGATCAAAAATGATTCCAAATGGATTGCTATTTCCCGTACTGTTGGTTTGAAAAAAATCGTTCCAGATATTGGGAGAATCAAAACCATCATTGTTTCTGTCGGATACATCATGGTCTGATACGATGAATAAGCCGCCACCATTTCTCACAAAATTCAGCATGGCTGTTTTCTCTGTATCTGTAAATTTTATGTTGGGTTCACAAATTACAAATGCATTATAATTTGATAAATCCTGTGCGTTGGTATTATCGTTGTAAGTGATTTTTCCTGATAAGGCAGGTAGTGTTTCAACCGCATATCCTTTATAAGCACAATCTACTCCCCAAAAAGATAATCCGCCCTGCCAGTATGTTTCGGCAACAGTAACACCAGCCACTGGCTGACCGGGTGTCGGGATTCTTTGCGCATTGGATTCTGTACCGGCATTTACCACGGCGTCAGGTGACCATCCAATATTATGTACATCCGCATCAATTACCCAATCGGCATTGCTGGCGGATTCTGCCTTTGTAGCATCAAACAATATTTTTATCTGGGAGAAGGATACCGAAGAAATACTTACGCAAATAAGTGCAATAAATAGATATCGGAATATTGGATTTGTAAATTTCAGCGACATTGAAAATTGAATGATAGTATAGTTGCCAAGGTAGGTTTTAACTAATACAATACTATCTTGAACGAAGCCGTTATCATTTGATTAACATGATTGAACGTAAATCTGATTTCATGTTTAAGTGAAAAGGGTTAATTAATTAACCTGATCCCGTTTTTTTCAAAACTAATTTTTCTTTGCTTGAATAAATTACCCGTTGTCATTTTAAAGGTCTTCTTACTCATGCCGAAAAAATCATAAATATCTTCCGGATTGCTTTTGTCGTGATAAGGGAGGAAGCCATCATTTTCATTTAGAAGCCGCAACACTTTTTCTGCTTCATCTTCTACCCGCTGGTAGCCTTTTTTTCCTGCAACAACATCTATTCTAAAACGATCAATTTTATCGATACTTTCCGGATATATTTTTTTGATGAAACCTTTAAAAGCATCACCAACTGAAATGCTTCGATAAATTTCATTAAAATGCAGCACGCCTGTGTGCAGTTTATTGATGATACACAGATAACCAATATCAGTTCGTCTAAAAGCAATTAAATCAACTTCATCCAACTCGTTTACAGTAAGATTTTCATTGCTTAAAAAGGCGCCGACTTTTTCTGTTGCAGCAAGTCTGCCGGTTTGTTCATCTAGGTAAATTTTAACCAGGTAATCCCCGTTAATCATCATACCTGTAAGCTGTTTTGATGAAGGCACAAAAATATCTTTCATCAATCCATTATCTAAAAAAGCACCTTGAGGTGTTACGTTGACCGCCCTCAATTTTACAATATCACCTAAAATGCCTTTGGGGCGTTGGGTTGTTGCAATCAGCCTGTCTTCACCATCGTGATAAACAAATACATCCAATTCATCATCAACAGCAACAACAGTTGGTACAAAACGTTTGGGTAATAAAATACCTTCTGCACCATCATCGAGGTACACACCAAAATCAACAATCCTTAATACTTTCAGTAAATTATATTCTCCAACTTTTATCATAAGCCCCTGTCCCCTAAAGGAGGATCACTTTTTATTTTGAATTAATTAATTCCGCAAGCAAAAAACTTATACAACCCCACTACTAATTGGTAATAGGCTAAGAAATTGGTGAAAACAATCCCTCTACAAACTGCTTTTTATCAAATACCAGTAAGTCGGTTGCTTTCTCACCTACGCCAATAAATTTCACCGGTATTTTAAACAGATGGGCGATCGCTAATACCACGCCACCCTTTGCAGTACCATCTAACTTTGTAATGGTTAATGCGGTCACTTCTGTAGTAGCGGTAAATTGTTTGGCTTGTTCCAATGCATTTTGTCCGGTGCTGCCGTCCAACACCAACATTACTTCATGTGGAGCATCGGGTATTACTTTTTGAATCACTCTTTTTATTTTGGAGAGTTCTTCCATTAAGTAGGCTTTATTATGAAGTCTGCCTGCAGTATCAATGATAATAACATCTACATTTTTTGCGACGCCGCTAATAACAGTATCATAGGCTACAGACGCCGGATCGCTGCCCATTTCCTTTTTTACAATTGGCACATTGGTTCTTTCACTCCAAATGGTTAGCTGTTCTACCGCGGCAGCCCTGAAAGTGTCTGCAGCGCCCAACAATACGGATTTACCGGCCAATGAAAAGTTATGTGCAAGCTTACCGATGGTGGTAGTTTTTCCAACTCCGTTAACGCCAACTACCAGAATGATATGTGGTTTATGGCCTGAAGGTAATTCATAGCTTTCATAACTATGATCTTCCGGCGCAGCCACCAGCATTTGTTCAATTTCGTCTTTTAGAATGCTATTTAATTCAGCGGCATTTAAGTATTTGTCTTTGGCTACTCTTTTTTCTATCCTGTTAATTATTTCTACAGTTGTTTCAATGCCTACGTCAGCACTTACCAGGGCGTCTTCCAGGCTATCTAAAACCTCTT
Source organism: Chitinophagales bacterium (assembly GCA_038320245.1). Taxonomy (GTDB): domain Bacteria; phylum Bacteroidota; class Bacteroidia; order Chitinophagales; family Chitinophagaceae; genus Ferruginibacter. Next base: position 9,347 of record JBBQEA010000197.1, read on the forward strand.
CATCAATGGTGCTTTTACCAGCAATTGCTTTGGTTATTTTACTAAAAAAACCTTCCCTTGTTTTTTGCAATCCCTGGTCAAGCGTTTCCTTTTGCTCCTTTTTTCCAAATAATTTATCAAAAAGTCCCATG
>JBBQEA010000198.1:0-9422 GCA_038320245.1 Chitinophagales bacterium
TTCGTTTACGGCAATACTTGGAAACCATCTATAACTGTTGTTGATTCCTTCCCCGATTCGTCCCCTTTGTAACACATTACCAAAAGAACTTCCTGGCTGGCCGTTCAATTGCCACCATTGCACTGCCACATTAAAGTCACTCATGCCGATGTGATGTGTACACCAAATATTACCATTTATCATCACCCCACTGCTTATTCTTGAATCATTGGTGGCCAGCTTTCTTGTTTCACCCGATTGCTCCACAATACTGCCGGGGGAAGATAGCCATGGTGTGCCTCCCAACGCAAACACCGCATCGGGGGCCGCTGTATTCCAGGTAGCATTGGGCAGGTTACCTGTTACAGTAGAAAGCCGGATGGCGGTATTGAGGCCATTCCAGCTTTGTAAAATATAAAAGGTGTTGGGGCTGGGGTTGGTTCCGTAAAGGGTTACCGGCAGCGGCGAATCTCCCTCGGTTCTCCCTTTTTCCAATCGCTGTGCAGTAACGCCGAATGTGATGGGCTCGTTGGCTAAAAGGGTTGCTTTATCCAGCACAAATAAAATAGTACCTGTAAAACTCCCGGTAGATTGTGGAAACTTTCTACCGGAAATTACCACCCATCTGTTATCAAAACCAAGATAAGGATGGTCTAACAAATACGAGGTATCCGGAACAAAGCTATACCGGTACCAGCCTTCAGAAGGGTCGCTGGTATTGGAAACCAATATTGCCATTTTATTTCCATTAACGGGGTTGCATTCAATGGCAGAATAGAAGAATCTTTTTGACTGTGGATCGTACTGAATGTAGGGGTCGCAGGAAGTGGCAACACCTGTAAAACTGCTTATAGATATTCTTTCGGTTTCTGTACCTGATTTTGATTGTATCAACAGGTAATCATTGCTGGCAGTTACAACATGGTTGGGCCCCACCGCTCCATGCGTATCCGGAGGAATAGTGCGGGCAGGATCAACATATCCCAAAAATGACGTGACCGGAATTGGAGAAGGTGACAGGGGTGTAGATGGGCCTGATGGCTTTTGGTAATTCAGCTGTCTTTTTATGATGGCATCTGACGGGATGGGTAAATCATTAATCAAAGTTTTCCATCCTCCATCAATTTCCTTTTTAGGGCAGGTTGCACATTCTTTAAATATTTCGGTATGCGTTGCTTCATTCCTGGCCAGCTGTTTTACATTAATTAATTCTGGCCTAATTGTTTGTGCAATGGAAGAGTAACTAAGCAACAGCAGAAAAATATGAATACAATTGTTTTTTACCATAGAAATAATATTCATACAATAACAGCAGATAAGTAAGAAAAGTTTTGATATTAATTTGTAAAAAACAGGAACGAAAACGTAAGTTAACCAAATATGCCAACCCGATAAATACTGTGGAATAGTTTGATTAAAAACAATATCAAATTAATTAATAATCCGGCTAAGATTATAACAGTAAACACCTGCCTGATATTGTTGAATTCAGGAAGAAATTAATAACCGATAGCATCTAAAAGTTTGTATTGGAAAAAACTTCAAAATATAAGAAGTAATTACTTACTGGGTTATCTATTATACATTCGCAAAAAAAATCTAGTTTCAAATACGATTGATATCAATATCGATTACTCCAAAAAATGCAATTTACCATTACAAGAGCAACAGTAGCTGATGCAGAGGCTTTGGCAGGTTTAGGGGCCACTACCTTCAGTGATACCTTTTCCGGTACCTGTACCGATGCAGATATGCAGGGATTTCTACATGACTATTTTAATGTTCAGCAGGTTAAAGATGAATTGGCCAACGAACAAGATTTTTATTATTTGGTGATAGTGGACGGCAAGCCAATTGGGTACCTGCGGATGATGGAAGACTACAGTAATTTTCCATTAATGAAACAATGGAAGGCACTGGAATTAAAAAGACTTTATGTGGAAAGAGCTTTTCACGGAATGGGTATTGCACAGCATTTGATGAAATTTGTAGAGCAGTTTGCACAGCAAAATCAATTTGAAGTAATCTGGCTGGGTGTTTGGGAACATAACCTGCGGGCAAAAAAATTTTATGAAAAATGTGGCTTTACAGATAGTGGCTATACCCACGATTTTCCAATAGGAAGCACTCCACAAACGGATAACTGGTTATGGAAATTTTTGGAAAAATAAAAGTTGACGAAATAAATAGGTTATCTGCCAAAATACTTGTTAACTGCTTCAATCCGATTGTCTACATGCAGTTTTTCGTAGATGCTATAAACATGTTTTTTAACAGTTTCCTTACTTATGCCAAGCTGATCGCCAATTTGCTTGTAAAGCAAACCTTTGGCAAGCGTTTCTAAAATTTCTTTTTCTCTTTTAGAAAGCATAGTAAAAGAAACCATTCTGTCATTTGGTGTTTGGTCTGCTTCGTTGATTTGCGAACGAAAAGCAGCAACTACCTTCCGGGCTATCTGACTGCTCATAGGTGCGCCTCCTTCATACAATTCCTGTATGGCTTCCAGTAATTTTGGAGGTGTTGTCTTTTTTAATATGTAGCCGCTGGCTCCAGCCTTCAATGCCTGAAAAATAGATTCATCTTCTTCCAAAGCGGTACACATCATAAATAATGTGGTTGGATTGGACTCTTTTAATATTTTGACACATTCTATGCCATTGATACCGCCTAAATTAATATCCATTAAAACTACTTTGGGATCCAGATTTGGAATAGTGGCGAGCGCCTCTTCTCCATTCACGCAGGAGCAGCATAAGGAAAAACCATCTGCCATATCAATTATTTGCTCCAACGCCTGCCGGATATCGTTGTTATCTTCTACTATTGCAATGGAGATTGTCATAATTATGCAAAGATGTTTCAAATTAAAGGAACCAGCAATACCCTAAAGTGGTAATAAACCATCAGGGGATAACTCCTGTTAATACGGAACCTGCAATAAATACTTCTCTGTAAAGAAAGGTTCTGTAAATATATTTTCTATTGGCCACACACGGGGTTTGCAATTACTTTCAGAAATTTCCTGGCTAAGGTCACCTCCTTTTAAGCAAATAAGTCCACCCGGAGTGCAATTTTTTTTCAGCAGCGGCTTACTCCAATGCCATAAATCCTTTAACGGCGCTACTGCTCTTGTAACCACCACATCAAATTTGCTGGTTTTAATATCTTCTGCACGGGTGTGTTGTATGGTTACGTTTTGCAAGCCAATGGCTTGGGCTACTTCATTGGCTACTTTCAGTTTTTTGTTAATGCTATCAACCAGGTGAAATTGTGTTTCAGGAAAAAAGATGGCCAACGGGATGCCCGGAAAGCCGCCACCACAGCCGAGATCAATTATCTGCTGGTCTTTTTTAAAATCAAATTTGGTAGCGATTGCCAGGGAATGCAGTACATGGTGTTCATAAAAATTATCCATGTCCTTGCGGGAGATCACATTTATTTTTTCGTTCCATTCACTGTACAAATCTTTTAATGCGGCTAATTGTTTTAACTGCGTTTCTGTAAAATCTGCAAAATATTGTAGTACAATTTCCATATATATTAATGGGTGATTATTTAAAACTAATGCTATGTTAAGTGTGAATTGATAATCGATAATTGATAATTGATAATTTCACCATTGACCATTGACCATTCACCATTCACCATTCCCCACAGCAAATATCACCTTACTTCTTTATAAAAATATCATATCCAAATCTGATAATGGTTCCAACTATAACAATCAGAAAAAATATCCTGATGAAACCATTTCCTTTCAGCATCGCCAGCCTTGCACCAAAGAAGGAACCTATCAAATTGCAGGCCGCCATCGGTAATGCAAACTGGTATAGAATATGGCCGCTTTTTGCAAAGAACAAGATGGAGCCGGTATTGGTGGCAAGATTTACAAACTTTGCATGGGCGCTGGCTTTCAGGAAATCGTACCCTAAAATGCTGATGAAAAATACTACCAAAAAACTTCCGGCACCTGGGCCGATAAAACCATCATAAAATCCTATCAGCACCGCAAACAGGGCACCATAAACAATTTCTTTTTTTGTATCAATTGATTTAGCGTCGGCAGTGCCAAAGTTTTTTTTAGAATAGGTATAAATGGCAACAAGGATCAGCATACCAAAAATGATGGGCTTCATAAAACGATTGCTAACCAGCGATACGCAATAAGATCCACTCCATGCTGCAACCACTGCAATGCCACACATGATGGCCAATAATTTCCATTTTAATTGTATCTTTTTTGCATATTGATAAGCAGCAATAGAGGTGCCTGTAAAAGACGGAATTTTTGTAGTGCCCAGCAAGGTTGCAACCGGATATTGGGGTAAAGTGATCAATGTTGCAGGGGTTTGTATCAATCCGCCACCACCAACAATGGCGTCAATGAAACCTGCTGCAAATGCAGCTATACAAAGAATGATTATTTCCTGTGTCATTATTTGTTATAGTTTCTTTCGCCAAATAATAAGCTGCCAATACGTACCATATTACTGCCTTCTTCAATTGCAATTGTATAATCCCCGCTCATGCCCATGCTGAGCATTTTTATTGGGTGATGGGTGGTTTGGGTAGCTGTATCAAAAAGCTTTTTTAATAACTTAAATTCATTTCTCACCAATTGCAAATCATTTGAAAAACTTGTCATGCCCATCAAACCTTTTATTTGCACATTTGGATATTTACCCATTAATAAATGGGCGAGTTCACTTTCATCCAGCCCAAACTTAGTTTCTTCCGTGGCAATATGCACTTGCAGTAAACAATCAATTGTGCGGTTGTTTTTTGCTGCCTGTTTGTCAATTTCTTTCAACAGGCTTTCACTATCCACGCCATGAATAAGATGTACAAAAGCTGCTATGAATTTTACTTTATTACTTTGTAAATGCCCAATAAAATGCCAGCGGATATCTTTAGGTAAAACAGCCTGTTTATCTACCAGTTCCTGCACATAATTTTCTCCAAAATCCCGTTGACCTAAATCATACAATGCCTGTAAATCTTCAACAGGCTTAGTTTTAGATACAGCAATCAAAGTTGCTTTTCCTTCAAGTTCCAGTAGTAATTCTTTATATTTTTCTAAATTAATACTCATGATTTTTCTTCAGTAATTTGGTAAAGATATTGTAAACAGATAAGCATAAAAAAAGTGCCAACAACCTTCGTTTTAATTTAGGGTGTTGGCACAAAAAGGCCGCTGCCTTTCTCCTTCCCTTTGGGGAGGTCGGGTGGGGCCCTTACTTCAAAATAGTCCTGCTAATCACAATCCGCTGCACCTCACTCGTGCCTTCATAAATCTGGGTAATTTTAGCATCCCTCATCATGCGTTCTACATGGTATTCTTTTACAAAACCGTAACCACCGTGTATTTGAACCGCTTCAGTTGCAGTCCACATGGCAGTTTCGCTGGCAAATACTTTTGCCATGCTGCCACTTAAAGTATAGTCTATATGCTCATCTTTTTCCCATGCTGCTTTCAGGCACAACAATCGGGCACATTCAATTTTGGTAGCCATATCTGCCAACTTAAACTGAATGGCCTGGTGGTGCATAATTTCTTTGCCAAAAGCCTTGCGCTGCTTACTGTATGCCAATGCTCTTTCATAAGCACCGCTGGCAATGCCGAGTGCTTGTGCTGCAATACCGATTCGGCCACCGGCCAATGTTTTCATGGCAAACTTAAACCCAAAACCATCCTCGCCAATGCGGTTTTCTTTGGGCACTTTTACATCGTTGAATAAAATGGTATGCGTATCACTGCCTCTAATGCCTAGTTTATTTTCTTTAGCACCAACCACTACACCGGGCCAGTTTTTCTCTACAATAAATGCATTGATACCACGGCTTCCCTTGCTAACATCTGTCTGTGCAATTACCAGGTAAACGGAAGCGCTGCTGCCGTTGGTAATCCAGTTTTTGGTGCCATTCAATAAATAATAATCGCCTTTATCTTCCGCTGTGGTTTGTTGGCTAGTGGCGTCGCTGCCAGCTTCCGGTTCACTCAATAAAAATGCGCCAATGTATAATTGATTGTCTTTTTTGCCCTGTGCCAATGGAACTAAATATTTTTGTCGTTGATCTTCGTTGGCATATTCCTGCAAACCATAGCAAACAAGGCTGTTGTTAACACTCATGCATACACTTACGCTTGCATCTACTTTGCTGATTTCCTCCATCGCTAATACATAGCTGATAGTATCCATGCCGCTGCCGCCGTACTCCGGTTTCACCATCATGCCCATAAAACCAAGCTCAGCTAATTTTTCTATTTGTTCCCTGGGGAATCGTTGTAATTCATCCCTTTCAATTACACCCGGCAAACATTCGTTGTTTGCAAAATCACGGGCTGCTTTTTGAATCATCAAATGCTCTTCTGATAGTTGAAAATCCATGGAAAAAAGTTTAATGGTTTAAGCTGCAAAAATAAGGGATTGAAACTAATGGTTGTTAGTTTTTTGAGTGCGTTTTTAATCCTGGAGTTATAGGATGTCGGGCATCAACCGGTTACTGAGTTTTGCCGTTAAGGCGTTGAGTCGTTTTTATTTAATTTATAGAATTAGGTGTTAACGGCAATTTAGTAATTCTTGATTTCTAAAATAACGATCGAAACGCTGAAATGTGTTCTGGTTTTTTGTTCATGCAAGCTTTCGAATTTACTACCAGAAATTTTCATAGCTTGATATTGCAATGCCAGCATTGATGTGTTTTTTTACCCATTTCGTAACCACCAATCAATTTCACCAAACCATCCGGCTTCATAAAATTGTACTTTTGCAACAATTTTTTTAACATACACAGCAGGATATTTTTATGGCAAAAATCGCAATCAATATAGCAACAGGCAGTTTACAGCAGGATGAAATTATAGTAGGGATTGATTTGGGAACCACCAATAGTCTTATTGCTATCATTCATCCCGACACAAAACAGCCAACTGCTTTACGGGAACACAATACTTCCTCACTGGTACCTTCGGTAATTTATTTTGATGAAACCGGCAATGCAATTGTGGGTGAAGAAGCCCGAAAGAAACTCATCAGCGAACCTCAGAATACCATCTTTTCTGCCAAGCGCCTGATGGGCAAATCGCACAATGATATAAAAGACAATGCTACTTTTTTTTCGTACAAAGTAATTGATGACAATACCGGTAGCCTGGTAAAAGTGCAGGTGGGTAATAAGTTTTACACACCCATTGATTTATCATCTTTCATTTTAAAAGAATTAAAACAACGGGCAGAACATATATTAAAAACGCCGGTAAACAAAGCAGTGATTACAGTGCCTGCCTATTTTAACGATGCACAAAGGCAAGCCACCCGTGATGCTGGCAAACTGGCCGGATTGGATGTGCTTAGGATAATAAACGAACCAACTGCAGCAAGTCTGGCTTATGGCATTGGGTTAAACAAAGCGGAAGAAAAGATAATAGCTGTTTACGATTTGGGCGGCGGCACTTTTGATATTTCTATTTTAAGAATATCCAATGGCATTTTTGAAGTGTTGTCAACGAACGGTGATACTTATTTGGGTGGTGATGACATTGATCAGTTGATAGTAAATTATTGGTTGGAGCAGGCTGGTATCAGCAAAGATGAATTAAGTTCAAACAAAGAATTTGCACAGGCGATAAGACTATCCGCTGAGGAGGCAAAAATCCATCTTTCAAGCCATGATGATTTTAGTAAAATATTGAATGGAGATGAGTTATCAATAACCAAGGAGGTATTTGAAACCTTGATTCAACCCCTGGTAAATAAAACAATTACCTGTTGCAAGAATGCGTTAAAAGATGCCGACTTAAAAGCAGCAGCAATAGAAGTAGTGGTGATGGTAGGCGGTAGTACAAGAGTCCCTTTTATAAAAGAAAGCATCGGCAAACTTTTTGGCAAGCCGGTAAATGATACGGTAAATCCGGATGAAGTGGTGGCCTTGGGTGCAGCTATTCAAGCAGATATTTTAGCTGGTAATAACAAAGATTTATTGTTGCTGGATGTAACGCCGCTTTCTTTGGGAATAGAGACTATGGGAGGTTTGATGGATGTGTTGATTCCACGTAATAGTAAAATACCCAACAAGGTTGGCAGACAATACACCACCCATAAAGATGGACAAAGTGGTATGAAGATAGCCGTTTACCAGGGCGAACGGGATATGGTAAAAGACAATCGTAAATTGGCAGAATTTAATTTAAGCAATATCCCTGCAATGCCGGCCGGACTGGCAAAAGTAGAAGTAAGTTTTTTGATTAATGCTGATGGAATATTGGTGGTAAGAGCAAAAGAATTGCGGAGTGGCGTAGAACAAAGTATTGAAGTAAAATCGCAGTTTGGCCTTACAGATGATATGCTGGAGACAATGCTAATGGACTCGATAACCCATGCAAAGGAAGACATTGCAACCCGTGCATTGGTGGAAGCAAGAACCGAAGGCGAACAGTTATTGGAAACCACCGAAAGGTTTATTCAGAAAAATATAGAACGCCTTACCAAACAAGAAATGAATGACTCTGCAGCTACCATGCAGGCCCTGCAACTGGCGCTTACCATGGATGACAAGGATTTGATCCATTCAAAAGTAGAAGCGCTGAATGATATATCAAGACCCTACGCTGAAAGGGTAATGGACCAGGCAATTGCTGTTGCTATGAAGGGGAAGTCTGTTTAAAGCTACCGGTAAGCAGCCAAATACAACAAGCCAGCAAGGTGAAAAAACTCAACAACATACCGTATTTAATTATGGTAGGTTCAAAAGAAATTTTGAGGTGGGTTTCTCCCTTTAAAATGGGCACACTCATAAAATTGATCCCATATTGATTCAGCTCTTTTTTATCGCTGCCGGTTGAATAATACCAATGCGGATAAAAATTTTGTTGCAGAATCAATTGGGTGGCTTTGTTACTCTGCACGTTCAACTCCATTTGCTGGGGTGAAAATGACAATAATTGTATGGTTGCTGCAGCACTATCTTCTGCATAAATAAAAGCTTTATCCAAATGATTTTCTTTCCCGGTGATGGCATCTTTATCAAAGTAAGCCCGCATGTTTTTTAGTATGATTGGGTAAGGTACTTCTTGTGCGGTGCCAATCTGTTTGTTGTACATGCTCCAGTCTCCAATCATGCTGTTTTCATCCGGGGTACCGGCAATATTATTTTTGATTGGTGCAAGAATAGGTAAAGGAATTCCTTTTGGACTTTTATTCAACGCAGATTGTACCTGTGCCACAGAAGCCTTGCCCACACCGGTAAATGGGATATTCATCAGGCAGGCAATTACCATATCTGCTACTAATATTTTTTTTAGCAACTGCCAGTTGTTAAAACGAAGGCACCATTTTATTCCCCACAATAATAACAGTTGAATAATACCCTGCATCCAAAATGTATCATAAAAACTGATGGCATCGATAACTGCTTTTAATTTAAAGGAAAAGCCATTTTGTGTG
>JBBQEA010000199.1:0-9365 GCA_038320245.1 Chitinophagales bacterium
TGGGATAATCATTTTAAAATGTTCCGGTGCTTCATTTATCAATGTTTTAAAACCTGCAATGGCACTATGGCCACCGCCAAAATATTCGCTAACAGTAGTTAAAGCAATATAGGAAGTAACAAGGCCCCCGAAAATAAGCACTGCCACCTGAATTACATCCGTATAAGCTACCACCTTCATACCACCCAATGATATCAGCAATGCAAATACGGCAAGGCCAATCATGATTGTATGCAAATAACCACCACCTGCAATACCATTAATGGCAACAGCACCCAAGTATAAAATAGACGTTAAGTTTACAAACACGTACAGGAATAACCAGAAGACAGCCATGATCAATGCTGTGGTTTCATTATACCTGGTTTTTAAAAACTGTGGCATGGTATAAATATTGTTCTTGAGGTAAACAGGTATAAACCAAACCGCAATTACTATTAGGGCAATAGCAGCAATCCACTCATAAGCGGCCACTGCTATTCCTAAAAAAAATCCCTCGCCGCTCATTCCGATGAACTGCTCTGCAGAAATGTTTGAAGCAATTAACGAAGCACCAATTGCCCACCAGGTAAGGCTCCCTTCTGCCAAAAAATAAGCCTTGGCATCATGCTCATTCTTTTTTCGTTTACGATAAATTGAATAGCCGTAACCGGCTACGATTATGAAGTATACAATAAATACTGCGTAATCGGCAAAAGCAAGGTTCTTATTCATAAGTTGTGTTAGGTGGTTTAAGCGTTATCGTTATTTTATAAAACTATTTATTTATCTGGTAATATACATCACTCCATCTTAAATCATTTTTAAATTGGTAAATTTTTGTGTTTTTTCCTATCAGTGAAAATTCAATACCTGCCATGTCTGCAAAATCTTCCATGTGTGCAGCGGTTAAATTTTGGCTATAGCCTGTATGATGTGCACCACCTGCCAATATCCATGCAGCACAACCGGTTTTCATATCCGGATATGGTTTCCACAATACCCTTGCCACCGGAAGCTTTGGCAGATCATGCAGGGGCGATACTGCTTCAACCTCGTTAACCAGTAACCGAAAACGGTTGCCCATGTCGATGATGGATGCATTGAGTGCAGGCCCTGCAGCTGAATTAAATACCAATCTTACAGGATCTGCTTTACCGCCAATGCCCAATGGATGCACTTCGCAACTCGGTTTACCATCCGCAATGGAAGGACAAATTTCCAACATGTGCGAACCCAGCACCAATGAGTTTTCGGGATCAAAATGATAGGTATAATCTTCCATAAAAGAATTGCCGCCTGGTAAGCCACTGCCCATTACTTTCATGGCCCGTACAAGGGCGGCTGTTTTCCAATCACCTTCCCCTGCAAAGCCGTAGCCACTTGCCATCAATCGTTGTGCAGCAATGCCCGGTAGTTGTGCCATCCCGTGCAAATCTTCAAATGTATCTGTAAAGCCTTTAAAGTTTCCGGCTTCCAAAAAAGTGCGTAAGCCAATTTCAATTTTTGCCGCTTCTCTTAAGGAACCATATTGTTCGCCAGCTTTTCTTAAAGAAGCAGCCATTTTATATTGATCCTCATATTCCTGTGTTAACGCATCAATAGCAGCATCAGATGTTTCATTAATTACCTTCACCAGGTCGCCAATGCCATAGGTATTTACAGCGTAACCAAATTTAAATTCTGCCTCCACTTTATCACCATCTGTTACAGCCACATAGCGCATGTTATCACCAAAACGAACAAATTTTGCACCCTGCCAATCGTTCCATCCAGCAGCAGCCCTGCACCAGGTATTTAATTCCTGAATTACTTCCGGATCCTGCCAATGTCCTACTACCACTTTGCGGCTCATACGCATACGACTAACAATAAAACCAAATTCCCTGTCGCCATGTGCGCTTTGGTTAAGGTTCATAAAGTCCATATCAATATCATTCCATGGAATATCACGGTTAAACTGTGTATGCAAATGACACAAAGGTTTTTGTAAAATCTTTAAACCGCCAATCCACATTTTTGCAGGAGAAAATGTATGCATCCAGGCAATGATACCTATGCATTTTTTGTTGTTGTTTGCTTCCTGACAAACGCTGTAAATTTCTTCTGTAGATTTTACAGTTGGTTTAAAAATAACTTTAACCGGTATGACTGAATCACTATCTAAAGATGCGGCAATGGTTTGTGAATGCAATGCCACTTGCTTCAATGTTTCGTCGCCGTATAAATGCTGACTGCCTGTTACAAACCATACTTCAAGTTCCTTCAACTGTATCATAATTATTTTATTTTTAATGATTATTTCGTGCTGCTTTATTCAAAATTATTTAGTGAATACATCTATTGATTTTACGGCTGTTGGCAACCAAATCATCATCTCGCCTTTGCCCCTGTTGGCCCAGCTATAATAGGGTATGGCAGTAAATGATTGCTGTACTGTTTTTATTTGTTGATTATTTTCGATGACGTAGGCTGGTACTTTCCCTTTTAAAACAGTAATGCCATTCAACAGGCCTGGATTGAATTCCGGCACTAAAACGGTGCTTGCAGGAAGAATAATATTACTTACTTTTCCAGCATTGTCTACCCACTCAGCACAGTATATAATAGGACCACGCTGCAATGCAACCTTTCCCTCATTTTCTTGAATGTTTTTGCTGGACACAACCCTTCTTATTTCCATTGGAAGTGAAACTTCAACCTTATCTCCTTTCTTCCATGTATTATTTATCACGGCATATCCTTCTTTAATGCTGAAAGAAACGGATTTACCATTAATTGTAATGATGGGCTTTTCATTTAAATTATTTTGGAAGGTATACAAATCGGATGGCAGCTCTTCATTTTGCGCCCAGCCCGGAATGCGTATCAATAAATTACAGTTGAGTGTTTTGGCCGGATTAATTGTAAATGAGAGCGCACCATCCCAGGGATAATTGTTTTGCTGGATGATTTGCACTGCAGCTTTATTAACAGTAAGTTTTGCACTGCCTGCAATAAAAAGATTTACATAAATATTATCATCTTTTTGTGCGTAAATGTAACCAGGAATAGATGGGATGAGTCGTGCAAGATTGGTAGGACAGCAAGAACATTCAAACCAGCCAGACCGGGTTGTTTCTAAATCTTTGTAGGTGGCGTTATTTTTAACCTCCATTGCATTGGTATAAAAAAATGATTTTCCATCCAGCCCAATACCGGCGATAAGACCATTGTACAAAATCTTTTCTAACAGGTCAATATATTTTGAATTGCCGTGCAATAAAAACATGCGCTGGTTCCAGTAAACATTTGCAATAGCGGCACAGGTTTCGTTGTAAGCACTTGCGTTAGGAAGTTCATAATTGGCACCGTAGCGTTCTCCATCTCCAAGCGCACCAACGCCACCCTGCACATATATTTTTTTACTAACCACATTGTTCCAGATATTGTCAATTGCATGTAATAAAGAGTCATCACCGGTTAAAGCAGCCACATCAGCAACAGCAGCATACAAATACCCTGCCCTCACTGCATGTCCTTCAGCCTCTGTCTGCATCACCACCCTGTCTCTGTCCTGCCAGTAAGAACCATTTTTCCAGGGATCCGTATTTTTTTTGTCGTACCCTGCATATTGGCCCCTGGCTTCTATAAAAAATTTAGCAGTTGCTAAATATTCCTGTTTACCTGTAATGCGGTATAACTTAACCAGCCCCATTTCAACAATCTCATGGCCGGGTGCAACTGTTTTTTTTCCAGGACCAAAAACCGAGCAAACAAGGTCTGCATTTTTTAATGCTACATTTAAAAGGTTTCTTTTTTTAGTTGCCATAAAATGCGCCACTGCTGCTTCATACAAATGACCGGCATTATATAGCTCGTGGCTCAATTCCCTTTCTTTTTCCCAACGCTCTTTACCCAGCCACGGGCCCACGTTTACAGGGTCAATAGTACGTGCTGTATATAAGTATCCATCAGGCTCCTGAGCCTTTGCAATAATTTCAATCAGTGAATCTATGTATGCATCAAGCTTTGCGTCGGGGTGCACTGCAAGAGAGAAAGCAGCACCCTCCAGTGTTTTATAAATATCCGTATCATCAAATGGATATTTGGTACAGAACTTTCCTTTTTTTTGTGCAGCCATTACAAAATTATTTACCCTGCCGGTAGCCTGGCAGCGTTCAAATGATGCTGGTATGGTAACCGTCCTGTTAATCTCTATCCTGGGTAGCCAAAAATTATCAGCTAGCATTACTTGTGTAAATGGCAGGGCCTGAATAGCATAATCTTTTTGCTGTCCGTAAACAAAAATGGATGAGCAAATTATTGTCACTAAAATTATTTTTTTCATGCGCTTTTATATCTATAAAAAATTTAGCAATCGTTTATTTTCTTTTTTTGGTACCAGCATTGACCCCTCCCTCATCATCGTTGGCATGTCCCGATTTTTTTCGGGAGTCATTCACTTTTACTTGTATGTTTCTATTGAGCATTTACTACCGTTTCCCTGCCTCAGCCCTATTACCCTTATCTTAAAAAGAAGGGCCGGTGCTTCATTTCTTTAATAAAATTTTATCTTCCATTTCAATGCTATTTCTTTAAACACTCTTAACGCTACTCACCCTGCTAATCAGCAAATACTTCAAATTTTTTAACTCTTGCCTTATTCCTCCCCTTCGGGGAGGCCAGGAGGGGCCACTATTGTCCATAATAACTATCCGGCCCATGCTTGCGTTCAAAATGTTTTTTTATTAATGAATCCTGTAGCCTTGGTGCTTGGGGATTTATCTGTTCTGTCAGCAATGCCATTTGTGCAATTGATTCCAGCACGGCACTGTTGTACACTGCTTTTTCCGGCGTTTTTCCCCAGGTAAATGGCGCATGATTTCCTACCAAAATCATTTCAATTTCTTCATAAGTCAATCCCTTTTCTTTTAATGCATTCATAATCTGAAAACCGGTTTCATATTCATAATTGCCGCTGATCATTTCATCACTCATGGGTGGCGCACAGGGAATATCAACCGTATTGTGGTCTGCATGCGTAGTGCCAAAAATAGGAATGTCCCGCTGGCTTTGTGCCCATGCAGTAGCATAGGTAGAGTGGGTATGAACAATACCGCCAATTGTTGGCCAATGCTTGTACAACACAGCATGGGTAAGCGTATCAGAAGATGGCCGAAGTGTACCTTCTACCGTTTTACCATCAAAATCTACAATTACCATTTTTGCAGGCGTCAAGTCTTCGTAAGGCACACCACTTGGTTTAATAGCAAACACCCCCTTGTTTCTATCTGCTGCACTTACATTACCGAATGTAAAAAGCACCAATCCTAATTTCGGCAATTGCATGTTGGCTTTATAGGCCGCTTCCTGTATATCCTGGTAGTTGCTCATTTGTTACTACTATTTGTACTTATTTAACCACAGCATTTTTATTTTCTATAAACTCACCTAGTTGCTGGTAGTGCTGGTATCTTTTTTTATAGATGTCAACCCTTTCGCTGTTAGGAAAGTAGGTTGCATCAAAGCCCTGTCCCATCGCTTGCATAGCGTCTTCCACTTTTGGATAGATGCCGGCAGCAGTTGCAGCAAACATGGCGGCACCTAATGCACAGGTTTGTTCCGATTTATGAATTCGGATGGGCATGTCCATTACATCTGCCATCATTTGCATAATAAAAGGAGATTTTTTTGCAACACCCCCAATACCAATCAATCCTTTTACAGGAACGCCCTGCTCATTAAACCGATCCACAATTGCCTTAGCGCCAAAACATGTTGCCTCTGCTATTGCCCTGAATATTTTTGGCGCATCCGTGCCAAGATTAAGTCCCATCAATGCGCCTTTTAATAGTTGGTTGGCATCGGGTGTGCGACGACCGTTTAACCAATCAACCGCTAGTTCACTGTTTTCATCCGGGACTATTTTTTCCGCTATTTTGCTCAATTCAAGAATAATATTATTGGATGCTTCTTCAATTAATTTTGCTGCAGTTTCGGTATCAATAATTTTTGATTGTGGTAAAAGCTGTTGTAGTGGCCATGCTAGTATATTTTTAAACCAGGCATAGGCATCTCCAAAAGCAGACTGACCTGCCTCCATGCCCATCATACCAGGAATAACAGAACCGGGCACCTGTCCGCAGATACCCTTTACCAGTTTACCAGCTACATCTGCCATTGGCGCCACCAACATATCACAGGTGGAAGTACCCATTACTTTACTTAGATGATAAGGTTCTATTTGACCACCTACTGCACCCATATGAGCATCAAAAGCGCCTGCTCCAATTACAACATTGGTTGACAGGCCAAGTTTTTGTGCCCATTCGGCAGAGAGGTTACCCACTGATTGATCGGAAGTATAGGTATCTGTAAAAAGCTTTTCTGTAAAACCATCCAGCAATGGATCGAGTGTTGCGAAAAATTTATTTGGCGGCAAGCCACCATAATCCTTACTCCACAACGCCTTGTGGCCGGCACTGCAAACGCCTCTTTTCAATTCACTCACATCGTTTCCACCGGTTAATAAAAAGGGAATCCAATCGCAATGCTCAACCCATGAATGGGTGGCGGCACTAACTTTTTTATCTGCCCGCAAAATGTGTAACAGCTTGGCCCAAAACCATTCGGAAGAATAAATGCCTCCTACGTATTGAAGATAATTGATCAGGAATTTTGTTGCATGCGCATTAATTTCTGCAGCTTCGCCGGTAGCTGTATGATCTTTCCACAATACAAACATAGCATGGGGGTTTTGCTCAAACTCCGGCAAAAGTGCAAGTGGGGTTCCAGTACAATCAACCGCCACAGGGGTAGAGCCGGTAGTATCTACAGAAATGGCCTTAATGTTGGCTGCCACATCAGTTCCGGCTTGCTGCAAACAGGTTTTAATAGTGAACTCCAGCCCTTCTATATAATCAAGTGGATGTTGTCGAAATTGATTTTGAGAAGCATTGCAATACAAACCATTCTTCCAGCGGGGGTAATAAAAAACGGAAGCAGCAACTTCTTTTCCGTTTAATGCATTTACGATGATGGAACGAACTGAATCTGTCCCGTAATCCACACCTATTACAAACTGTTCATTCATATCTGGCAGCAATTATTCACCAAATATAAATTTATTTGTAAAATTGACATTTATTTTTTTGAAAATATTTTTTCTAGGTGGTGAAACAGTTCTTTTATGAACTAGTCGAATTCCTTTTATAAAAAGATTACTTCACCCGGGGGAATCCGGAGGTTGTTAGATTGTAGAAAATGTAAACTACTATTCAGTTTCTATTAATTCGATTGTTGATAATAATACTTTTCGTGGATCAAGCTGTATTGTTGCAGGCTTTTTTACCATGGGAAAAACAAAGGTTGCTGATTGGTTTTTTATATTGACTTTTTTAAGAACAGCAGTATTTTTCCCGGGTATATTAATGGCGATATCCAGCGGGAAATTATATAACTCATCTAGTTTTTGTAGCTGATTAATTGTTACTGCAAGTTGCTTTTTTATGGGGTCGTATTTCCATCCAGCCTGTAGTTTTATTAACCCTCCACGATGCAGCCATTGATTAAAAAAAACAGTCAGATTAGTTTTCGAAGCCTTTTCCATTTCCACCTGAAAATCGCTGGAAGATGCATTTGAATTCATATACTTTTTATAGTACGCATGTATTCCTTTTTTAAAAGCAGTTTCTCCAATCATATCCCTCAACATGAGTAACACACAGGCTCCTTTTTGATAGGTAACTGTATTGGTAACATCACTCTCCTCTGCGGTTCTGTCGGCAACAATTGAATACGAAGAATCCTTTGCATAATATTTTAAAAATGATTGTTTCGCTTTTTCCCATTCACCTAAAAATACGGCTTTGCCATATTGATGTTCAATAAACAGCATGGTAAAACAGGTTGCGAAACCTTCGCTCAGCCAGGCATCATCCCAGGTATTTTCAGTAACAGCATTACCAAACCATTGATGCGCCAGCTCGTGAATAATAACATTTCTTGTTCTTACCGATCTATCACCTGTAATCAATTTATCTGAGTACCCGATGGCAGAGGCAGCTTCCATACCACCACTAACAACAGGGGATTCAATGTTTGCAAGCTTTTCGTAAGCAAAGGGACCAATGTAATCTGAAAAAAAAGTTAATACCTCTTTAGTTGGCACAGCGAAATCATAAAAGCCAGCAACTCTGTCTTTTGAGTAAACCCAGGATTCAATTGATTTATTTTCAAACCTGTCAACATATTGAACTGCAAAATTTGCGACGCCAACAGTATATAACCAGGGTGCTATTGGTACAGCTTGTTTCCAATCCGTCAATTTGGTGGAGTCGTTGAGAATGGATTCCTCCATTAATAATCCATTGGCTACCACTTTATATTGTAACGGAGCTTTTATAATAAATTCACAGGTAGCTTTATCGTAAGGATGATCTATCAGGGGTAGCCAGTTCCTTGCTTTGTTGGGCCAGTTGTCACTAAAAAAACTCCTGTCTCCATATTTGGTTGGCCCTATATGTAGTCCATCTGCAGGTTCGCCATGGTAATTAATTTGATAAATAATTTCCGTACCGGCTACTGAAATTTGGTCCAGAGTTATTAATAATGCATTGTTATTATGAGTGTAGGAAATATTTTTATCCAGTGAACTAATTGCATCCACAATCATTCCCTTTCCATTTATTGTTTTGTTGGTTAAATCGAGCCTGAATTGCTTTACGCCAGCCTGTTTAAAGTAAACAGTTACAAAAGCCGTTGCATCAATTTCGTTTGATTTATCAGACAGGGTAATATTAAACTGATAGTTTTTGATGTCAATCCTTTTATCAATAGGATAATGATCAGCAAAAACAATTTTTACAGCAGTCAATAAATACAGGATAAAAAGGATTGAGTATTTAAATCTTTTCATAAGCCAGGTTTGAAATATTTTTTGATAAAATCAATTCAGCAGAAATTTATTGAATAGTGATCTTCTTTAAATAAAACCCGTTTACATCAATACCAGGTGGGGTGTTGCTGTTTAAAAAGATTCCTTCTTTAGTCAACAGTAGTTTTTCTGTTTTATTATTTGTAGTAACCTCAATAGGTAAATCCGTAAAATAATTATTGATTTTTACCTGGTATTTATGATACCCTGTCTCTTGTATATTGATATCAAGTAGATCAGTTGTTCTTAAATAAAAATCAAAAAATGGTTGTAGGTTTTTGCCGGACGCTTTGCTGAATAACTGTTCTACATCGGCGGTAGTAACAAAATTGTCGTACGTATAAGCCGGGTCGGTGGCCAGCTTTTTTAAGGTGGCTAAAAATATTTCATCGCCAATTAAAAACCTAAGGCTATGCATAAAAAATGAGCCTTTTGTATAAATATCTCCTCCGGAATAAGTTTCTGCCTC
>JBBQEA010000200.1:0-9337 GCA_038320245.1 Chitinophagales bacterium
CTGGTGCAGCAGCTTTTTTTGCAGGAGCCGCTTTTTTAGGAGCCGCTTTTTTTGCAGTTGCCATGTTTTTAAAATTTAATGGTTAGTAAATAATAATTAAAAATAAAAACATTTTTTTATCTGCCAAAAAAAACTTTAATATTTATGCACTTGCCTCAACAGCATTTACAGAAATATAATTTTTATCACCTCTGCGTTTTTTAAATTCTACCACTCCGTCAGTCAATGCAAAAATGGTAAAATCTTTTCCTACACCCACATTTTTACCAGGATGATAAACAGTGCCGCGTTGACGAACAATGATGTTACCAGCTATAGCAGTTTGACCACCATAAATTTTAATTCCTAATCTTTTGCTTTGTGAATCACGTCCGTTTTTTACCGAACCTTCACCTTTTTTATGTGCCATTTTATTTTTTGTTTATTAGTTAATCAGTTAATAAAGTTTACATGTTTTTTTGCTCTCAATCGTTACGATTTTAAAGAACAAATCAACCAGTTAACTTGCTTTCCTAGTCAACTTTTTTATTAAGCAATTTCAGTAACCTGAATTTTTGTGTAGTGTGTGCGATGACCGTGCTTTTTACGGAAACCTTTTCTTCTTTTCATTTTAAAAGCAATCACTTTATCACCTTGTACAAGTGCTGTAAGAATTTCTGCTTTTACAATGGCCTTTACTGCGCTACCCACACTAATGGTACCATCACTTTCAGTTAAAAGCACTTCTGAAAATTCTAATGTATCTCCATTATTGCCCTCGATATGTGGTACATACAAGCTGTCGCCTGCTTTTACTTTAAACTGTTGACCAGCTATTTTTACTACTGCTAACATATAAAAGAATTTAAATCCCGATTTTTTCGGGAGGCGAAGGTAGGGAAATTAGCTTTAAAAATTATTTTTCTACGGCATCATTTTGAAGAAACTGTTCAAGTAAGTGGAATTATTTACCATTTTCAATGCGAACCTACCGCTTAACTACCTGTTTTTCAAAGTTTATGCCTTTAAAACGCAAAGGTATTATATTCGCAACCTGTTATGAAAATACTAAATAAATTGTGGAAATCTATTTTTACCCTCTATGGTTTGGTATGTTTTGTAGCAGGTTTATTGCTGATTTTCCCCTTTGTAATTGTTGCATCTTTCTATGGAAAAATAAATGGTGGTAATTTTATCTACAAAATTTGCCGGTATTGGTCTGATGCTGTCCTATTCTTTTGTGGCATCTCTCATACCAATAAATACGAAAAACCCCATGATCGAAGCAAACCATATGTTTTTGTCTTTAACCATGTTTCTTATATGGACATTCCCGTGCTGATGAAAACCATTCGTAAACAACATTTCAGAATTTTGGGGAAATCCGAAATGACCAATATTCCACTTTTCGGTTTTATATACAGACAAACGGTAGTATTGGTGGATAGAAGCAGCACTGTAAAAAGAGCAAAAAGTTTATTACAATTAAAATCTGTGATCAAAAAAAATATCTCAGTTGTAATTGCGCCGGAAGGAACCTTTAATGAATCGCACCATCCCCTAAAAGAATTTTTTGACGGAGCTTTTAAAGTAGCCATTGAAACGCAAACACCTATCAAACCAATTTTGTTTCTGGATAATTTTGACAGACTTAACCCCGAATCAATTTTTTCTCTTACGCCCGGCCGCACAAGAGCAGTTTACCTAGATGAAGTTTCACTGGAAGGCTTAAACAATAATGATGTAAAAATGCTAAAAGAAAAAGTATATAAAATAATGGAGCAAAAATTGATTCATTATAATGCTAGCTGGATTAAACAATCAAATATTCAATAAAGCAATTTTGAAAATAATAATTGTCAATTTTTATCTATAATGTAAATGAGCGAACAGCATCAAATACCTTTTCAAACCTCCCTGTTGGATAGTAATGATACCACTGTCTCGGAAAAGTATGGCAGCTTCGCAGAGGTAATCCTCCCCCTTGCATTACCTACAACTTATACTTATGCAGTACCTGAAAACTTTGCTGGCAAAATAAAAATTGGATGCAGGGTAGAAGTTGTGCTGGGCAAAAACAAACGGTATGCTGGCATTATAAAATTGATTACTACAACTCAACCACCCTATAATACCAAGCCTATATTAAATGTGTTGGATGATCAGCCCCTTTTATACAGTCAGCAGTTGCAGTTGTGGAACTGGATGAGCAACTATTACATGTGCAGCGAAGGAGAAGTAATGGCAGCAGCACTTCCGGCGCATTTTAAATTGAGCAGCGAAACCATAATTTTATTCAACGACGAATTTGGTGATGATTTCACCAGCCTTAATAATGAAGAGTATTTGATTGCTGAAGCTTTACAAATAAAGAGCCAGCTAAGCATTACAGAAGTGCAACAAATTTTGGATATCACCCATGTTTACCCTGTTATAAAAAATTTGATCGACAAGAATGTCTGCATTGTTTGGGAAGCTTTGAGCGAACGCTATAAAACCAAAAAAGAAAATTTTGTTGTACTCAATCATTTGTACAACGATGAAAATAAGTTGAGTGAGTTGCTGAACAACTGGGGCAAAGCACCCAAACAAATGGAGTTGTTACTCAGCTATCTCCACCTGTTAAAAACAGAAGGAGAAGTAGTACAAACGGCCTTGCTAAAAAAATCCGGAGCTTCTGTAGCACAGTTAAACGGACTTGTAGAAAAAAAAATATTGATCGTAGAAAAGCGAGGTGTAGACAGGATCAAAGCTATGCCAAAATCTATGCAGGTAAATTTTGAATTGAGTATTGCCCAGCAAAAAGCAATGGAAGAAATTCAAAACCATTTTACTAAAAAAAATGTGTGCCTGATACATGGTGTAACCAGCAGTGGCAAAACTCAATTGTACATAAAATTAATAGAGCAGTATTACAACGAAGGCAAGCAGGTTCTTTATCTTTTACCGGAAATTGCCCTTACTGCACAGATGATTCGCCGCCTGCAGCTTCATTTTGGTGGCAATATCGCTATCTATCATTCCAAATTCAACAACAACGAAAGGGTTGAACTGTGGAATAAAATAAAAACCGGCGAAATACGAATTGTGCTGGGAGCAAGAAGTGCCTTGTTTCTACCGTTTAAAGATTTAGGGTTGATTGTGGTAGATGAAGAACATGATAGTTCATTTAAACAACAGGATCCGGCACCAAGGTACAATGCCAGAGATGCAGCTATTTATTATGCGTCACTTTTTAACGCTAAGGTATTATTGGGCAGCGCCACTCCATCTATTGAAACCTATTACAATACGCAGAAAGGCAAATACGCATTGGTGGAATTAAATGAACGCTTTGGTGGAATTATGTTGCCGGAAATTGAAATTATTGATACCAGAAAAGTGGTACAAAAAGGTAAAGTAATGCTATCGCCTCAATTGGTAGAAGCTGTTGAAAAAACAGTTGCAGCCGGCAGACAAGTAATTTTATTTCAAAACCGAAGGGGCTATTCGCCCTATTTAATTTGTGGTACCTGCGGCTATTTACCGCAATGTAAAAACTGTGACGTTACCTTAACGCTGCACAAATATTCCAACAAAATGCATTGCCATTATTGTGGCACTACTTATCCTAAATTAATAGAATGCCCGGCTTGTGGTACGGTGGCATGGATTGAGAAAAATTTTGGAACAGAAAAAATTGAAGAACTGATTGATGAAAAATTTCCTACCCTGAAAGTGGCAAGGATGGATGTGGATTCGGTGAAAGGTAAAACAGCTCACGATAGCCTCATCAAATTATTTGAACAGCAGCGGATAGATATTTTGGTGGGCACACAAATGGTGGTAAAGGGCTTGGATTTTGACAAAGTAAGTCTGGTCGGCATCCTCGATGCTGATGGGTTGTTGAGCTTTGCAGATTTCAGGGTAAATGAAAGAGCTTATCAATTAATGGAACAGGTGAGTGGAAGAGCCGGCAGAAAAGATGTTCAGGGGAAAGTGATGATACAAGCTACCCAAATTAATCACCCTGTCCTGCAGTTTGTGCAGCAGCATGATTACAAAAAAATGTATGCATTTGAAATCGAAAACCGCCGACAGTTTTTTTACCCACCCTTCAGCCGGATTATAAAAATTACCTTGAAGCATAAACAAAAAGATGTTGTGGATGATATTGCTGAAAAATTAGGCGCTGCCTTGCAAAAAGATTTAAACAATTTTGTGGTAGGTCCTGCGGCACCAATAGTAAATCGCATCAGAAATCAATACCTGATGGAACTATTAATTAAGTTGCCACTTGATATGAAGCTGATTGCCCAATACAAAAAAGTAATCCGTAATCATTTTAATTTATTATTGAATGAAAAAAAATTTAAAGCTGTGTGGATGATTGCCGATGTGGATGCTAATTAATGGCAGGCTTTGTGGGTTGATGAAGGTAATGAGGTTGATTGAGTTGACAGGGTTGATGGGGTTGGCAAAGTTGATGTGGTTGATGTGGTTGGTAAAGTGGATGAGGTTGATAAAGTTAATAAGTATGAGAGCTTTTTAAAACTAATTGTAGCGCTATAATCAATAAACAGAAAATATTAATAATTGTTAATACCCATGCAAATAAGTGAAAACATATCTCTTAAAAAATACAACACATTTGGCATAGATGTAAAGGCAGAATACTTCGCTGGTTTTACCAATGAAAGCGAGCTGGCTGAATTGCTCGAATTTAAAAAAACATCAACTACCAACCTACAACCACCTGCCTTAATTTTAGGAGGAGGCAGCAATATCCTCTTTACAAAAAATGTAAACGGCCTCGTTTTAAAAAATGAAATTAAAGGCATCGAAAAGGTTACTGAAGATGAGGAATATGTTTATGTAAAGGCAGGAGCCGGAGAAAACTGGCATCAATTGGTTCTACATTGTCTGCAAAACAATTGGGCAGGATTCGAAAATCTTTCTCTTATTCCAGGTAATGCAGGCGCATCGCCTATGCAGAATATTGGCGCATACGGCGTTGAAATAAAAGAAGTATTTCACCAACTGGAAGCTTTTCATCTGCAGGAAAAAAGAATAATAAATTTTAATTTAAAGGATTGTGAATTTGCTTATCGGGAAAGTGTGTTTAAAAGAAAGCTAAAAGGTGAGTTTGTTATCACTTCGGTAACGTATCGCTTAAATAAAATACCTAAATTTAATACAAGCTATGGCGCTATTAACCAGGAGCTTGAGGCAATGGGCGTAAAGGAATTAAGCATACAAGCCATTTCACAAGCTGTAATCAACATCCGCAGCAGCAAATTGCCCAACCCAGCAGAGATTGGTAATGCGGGCAGCTTTTTTAAAAACTCGGAAATTGATGCGCTTGCTTTTGAAAAACTAAAAGAGTCCTATCCCTTAATAGCTGGATATCATTTGGCAAATGGGCAAGTAAAACTTGCTGCAGGCTGGCTGATAGAACAATGCGGATGGAAAGGCTATAGAAAAGGAGATGCCGGTTGTCATAGCAGGCAAGCCCTGGTATTAGTAAATTATGGCCATGCAAAAGGCGATGAAATTTATAATTTGAGTGGAGAAATCATTGAAAGTGTACAGAATAAATTTGGCGTACTATTGGAAAGAGAAGTAAATATTATTTGATTAAAACAGGAAAGACTTACCTAAACGTGAGTTCTTTTTTTGAGTGATGTGGTTAGGGATTTTAATACTAAAATTTCATAAGGTCTGCTATAAACAGCGAAGGCGGAATTATGCCACGGCTTCTGTACTCAGGTGTAACCACTACATAAAATTCTTTTCTCACCAGTGCGATTGCTTTCTTTTACTTTAACCGTTGTAATGACTTTTTTATCGCCTCAACAGAAAAGTTGAACCTGTTACGTAGATCTAATAATGAAAAAGAATACCGCCCATTTGAACGCAGTTCGTTTATAAAATCTTCCAGATACCTGTATTTAATTTACATTCTTAAGTGTTTTATTTGCTAAAAGGACTGAATTTAAACCCCTTTTGCAACCATAAACTTAATAAAGTTTGAAATAATCTCCAATTTTTTTGATAGGTATTTACCAAATGCCTCCCCCCATTTTCAATCTCTCTTAATGGCTCATTCGTTTGTGATATACTACCCAACATCCTAGTTAATCACTAATTAAAAAAGTGCAGCAAGATTTTGTTTTTCTAAACCAACCCTTGCTCCAGCATCCCCTTCCATGAAATAAAGCCGCTTTTCGCATCACTGTAATCATGAATAACCCGGCTGAAATTCCCATGATCTCGCCGCAAATATTCCTGCTTGCTGTTGGTTTTTATTTCATTGAGTGTGGCTTCAATTTCGTTTAAGCCTTTTCGTAGGGCTTCTATTGATTTCTCAAAATGCCAGATATAGGTGGCTTCTTCGCTGTTAAGGGTTTCCCAAACAAGATGATATTGTTGGTTGCCGGAAAGTAAAAACAGGAACGAAAATGGGTTAAGAATAAAACGGATTTTTAGGATGGATGAAAGATGCTGAGAAGAGAGGTATTTTAAATGCAGGTAATGTTTTGAGTCTTTAATGTTGAGGATGTCATCAATTAAATCCTTTTCCGAATTAAATAGTCTTCCGGCAACACCCTTGTCTAGTCCTGCTAAACTATCAAGCGTATTCAGAAAAGTGGTGCCTTCGGGTTTCCCCTTAAACGTCAGCATTTCTCGTTTTACAAATTCAAAACGAACGCTGTCAATAATACTGTTGTTGATTTTATCAATGTCTTCGGAACTTGCAATTGCTTCAATAATTTCCTTTTCTAAAAAGCGAATTTTTATTTCAACTGTAACCTGCTTCTTCTTTAAAATCCTGATAAAGTATTCCTTAATTGCTTCGAACTCTGGTCTAATATCAGGGTTTTCTATCTCAAATTTAATTTCCTCCTTAAGCTCTTCAATAAAAAGCGAAAAAGTTACACCCGCATTTTGAAACAGAATTTCATTGAATGGAACCTTTATGATTTTTTTAATCGTCCTTTCAAAGGAAGTTTTCAACTTAACCTCTGAACTAGTTGTTTGATCATACTTTATTGTTGGCTCAGATACCTTAAGCGTATTAACAGGCATTCGTTTCAACTCAACTGATCTTAATAACTGGCTGGTATCAATTGATCTGAAACTTATTTTATCAATAAGCAAAAATTGAAGGGACTGTTGTTTGCTGGTTAGTATTTCCTGATTGGAATGGTAGTCCATTATTTCCGTCTTTAATTCGCAGGCATCCTCATCATAAGCAAGTACCCTAACCTTCCATATCACCCCCTCCCTGAATTTTTCAATTTCAAGCGATACATCCAGGCAACTTATAGGTAAAATATATTCGGGAGAATTAAGAAAAAACTTAGTTCCATCAAACAACAAGTGCAACTCATCGTACCGCTGTAGTTGTCCTGTATTTAAAAGCTTTCTATAATACCGGTTTCTTTGTATAAATTGTTTTTCCAGGTAATCAATGTGGATATCCCTGTAATCGTAAATTATTGGTGCCGCTTCGTTTCGCTGAACCCTGCCAATATATTGTATCAGTTTTCCTTCAAATGCAAAAGGGTAGGCTAATAGTAAACATTCAAGATTATCAAAGTCCGCACCTTCGCCGAGTAACTGACCTGTTGCAATTAAAATTTGAAAATGGCCATCTTTAATTTGACTGAATTTTATTTTTTTTGAAGCTGCTGAATCATCGCCTGAAATTGCTATTACCTCATAGTTGTTCTTTAGATATTGATACAACACATCTATATGAGTTTTTCTTTCTGTTAAAACCAACACTCGTTTTCCGGTATTGACTTCTGCTTTTATGTCATCAATAATAAGCAGGTTTCTCTCAGAATCATGAATTAGAATCTGATAAAGTGTTTCAGGTTTATCCGTTTTATAATCAAATGGAATAACCAAGTCAGTTTCACGAACAATTACTGCAATTTTTTTGGAAGAATCGCTTTTATCAGACGATAATTGTGTTTCATGAATAACATCGCCAATATGAATAAATATCAACTTTTCATCATTGTTTTTTCTAACAGGAGTAGCGGTAAGGCCATACATAAAATAGGCCGAAAAAGACTTAATAACTTCTCTGAAAGTTTTAGCAGGTACATGATGGCATTCATCAATAATAATTGTTCCAAATGATTTAAAAACATTTCCTGTTAAATCGCTTCCTGGCAGGCTCTGGATCATTGCCACAGTAATGTGTGAACCAATTTTAAATTTACCCGGAGCAATTTTGCCTATAAAGGGTTCTGCAATGCCCAAAAAGGATTGAATGCGTTCCACCCACTGATCAAACAATTGTTTACGATGAACAATGATTAAAGCCGGTTGTTTTTTATTCGCTATTATTCCAAGGCCGATAATGGTTTTCCCGGAGCCGGGCGGGGCTACAATAATGCCCATCTGTTTTTTTTCAGTTACATTAATAGCGGTCTGTTGATAATCATACAATGCAGCATTAAAAGAAAAATTGACAGCGGGAAGTTTTTTACGTTCGTCTATGAAAGCAAATTTTATTTTTTGTTCAGTCAGGAAACGAAGAAGCCTGCCAATAAAACCTTTCGGAAGAAAAACAAAACCTTCCTTTTCTTCGATCATCCTGAAATAGGGTTCTGTACCAAAAGTATTCTTACCCAGTTTCTTCTTTATCAAATATTCCGAGTTTACAAAATTGAGATTGTCTCTTAAAAAAAGAATAATCTCGGGAGTTAGTTGCGCCTTGGAAATTACAATTTGACTAT
This sequence comes from Chitinophagales bacterium, assembly GCA_038320245.1. GTDB lineage: Bacteria > Bacteroidota > Bacteroidia > Chitinophagales > Chitinophagaceae > Ferruginibacter. Next base: position 8,715 of record JBBQEA010000200.1, read on the forward strand.
TTAGTATGATCTGAATTTCATTTTGATTTGAAGAAGGGTTTTGAACTACAGGCGGACTTAGATATTCGGGGCTTTTAATAGAATTAAAAAGTCTGTCTAAATATTCAATATTCGCTCTTTCGATCTTTCGTAAAAAATCCCATTGATCCTGATACTGTAAAAAATTTTGCGGATCTATAAAACAGGAATTGTTATTATCCAGCGCCACGCTTTGCAGCGGCAAGGATATTAAGTTACCCAAACCTTTACCGGAGTGGTAATCCTGGTTGGGGAAGAGCCTGTCATAATTGCTATTTTTATCAAATGGCGAAACTATGCCGGTTGTTTCCAAAATATGCAGCATAATTTTTCTGCTTTTATAGGCTGGATAGTTGGATGTAAAAAAAATCCATACATGCCCTCCCTTACCACTTCTTGAGCGTTCAAGATATACAGGAAGTTGAAGCTGCTGACAAGCCCGAATAAAAACACGGCATTCCTCCATCCAGTTTTTTTTTCATTGCAGGTTTTAAAAAAAATAATGCAAAAAAAAACCAGTAATAATAAACCGCAAAAAAGGGGAAAGGGCCAAAAATTAATTTACCGGTAAATTGATTGGACATGCGTTGAGATGGGAGTTGGGA
>JBBQEA010000201.1:0-9296 GCA_038320245.1 Chitinophagales bacterium
TGTTTAAAACGTGGATTTTTCTTGTTGATAACAAACAAAACGCCTTTTCTTCTAACGATTTTGCAATCAACACTTCTCTTTTTGATGGAAGCTTTAACCTTCATTGTAGTAAATATTTATTTGTTATAGTCTGATTAATTCGTGTTGTCAGGTATTTATTTGTACCTGAAGATTATTCTTCCCCTCGTTAAATCATACGGACTCATTTCCACGCCCACCTTGTCTCCCGGCAGAATTCTAATGTAGTGCATCCGCATTTTTCCTGAAATAGTGGCCAGTATTTCATGCCCGTTTTCCAACTTAACTTTAAACATAGCATTACTTAGCGCTTCTAAAATTGTACCGTCTTGTTTGATGAGTGCTTGCTTAGCCATATTTTTGGGTCGCAAAGATAGGAGGATTAATTTAATTATTTTTGAAAAAAAATGATTTTTGCCAATTAAAATTGATTTTTTTATAAATATCCCCTATAATTAACATCATATTTCTTCAAAGTTCCAAAATATGACTCTAAAATATAGGGTCGGGTCTATCAAAAATAAAAAAAATGGGTATTTCACCTATCTCTTCCAGCAGTTCAAAACTATTCTTTTTCGAGATTTCTTCTTATTGGCGTTAAAGCTGCAGGGGCTTACAAATAAAAACCCGGCATCATTTGCCGGGTTTTTATTTGCTGGATAGTTAAGAAATTAACTAAACACTTCATCGTTTAAATGAACTTTCGTCATTTCATGATAATGATTTTGTAATTCATGTACAAAAATCGCATGGGTGATATGCCTTCTTTCGTCCCGGTACCAAATTTCCAATTTTGAAAAATCATTTTCGGCGGCTATCATTATTCTAAAAGCGCCTTTAGAATACTTTACCGTACCATCTTCATTTAAGTGTTTGCTGAATTTTAAGTCAGTTAATTCGGCATCATTTAAAGGGATTGGGCTTAACTGGTTCATCTCATACCAGAACTCCTGTACGCCAACATCCATACAAACCTGGTTTTCGCCGTGTTTTAAATTGGTTACTTCGCCTTTTAATACATCGCCATCGTTATCGGCCATCAAATAATCGCCTACTTTAATGTTTTGAAATTTAAGCATATGGTTGTTTTTTTATAAATCCAAAGTACGTGTTTCTTTTCAAAAAACATCGTCCCCTCATTTAAACAGCAACTATACAAAGTATATAAAGTTATTATTCGGCCCAGCTCATTACATAGCCCTCATTCTCTATGGCCAGGGCGTCCACGGTTAATTTAAGCGGATGAAAAGTGTCCACCATTACTGCCAGTTCTTTTGTTTCCCTGGCACCAATACTTTTTTGAACAGCACCCGGATGAGGTCCATGCGGTATTCCCGCCGGATGCAGGTTGATCATGCCTCTTGTAACATGCTTGCGGCTCATAAATTCGCCTGCTACATAATACAAAACCTCATCACTATCTATATTACTATGATTGTAAGGTGCAGGAATTGCATCCGGATGATAATCAAACAATCGGGGAACAAAAGAACACACTACAAAATTATGGGCATCAAATGTTTGGTGCACCGGCGGCGGTTGGTGAACCCGGCCGGTGATAGGCTCAAAATCATGGATAGAAAATGTGTAAGGATAACAGCAACCATCCCAACCCACTACATCAAACGGATGCGTACCATAATGCAACCCGTATAGCATCCCTTGTTTTTTTGTTTTTATTAAAAAATCACCAGCCTCATCAAATGTTTGTAATCGCATTGGCGGATTGATATCCCTTTCACAATAAGGCGCATGTTCCAGCAACTGTCCAGATTTGCTTAGGTAGCCTTTTGGGAAGCGAATAGGGCTAAATGATTCAACAATAAACAACCGGTTATTTTCTGTGGTAAATGCTATTTGATAAATGGTACCTCTCGGGATAACAATATAATCGCCGTAGGCGAAATCAAGATCGCCATACATTGTCTTTACCACACCACTTCCCTCATGCACAAAAATCATTTCATCTGCATCAGCATTTTTATAAAAATAATCGGTCATGCTTTGCTTTGGTGCAGCCAGTACAATATGCAGGTCGTTGTTTACCAGCACAGCTTTACGGCTTTGTAAAAAGTCGTTTTCCGGTTTAATGTTAAACCCTTCCAGGCTACGGTGCCGGAGCATTTTTTCTTCGGCTACCACCGGGCTTACATCAATTGGCGAATCCGTTTTAATTATTTGTGTAGGTGGATAGTTGTGGTACAATAGCGAAGAATCATTGCTGAAACCTTCCGTGCTAAATAACTGTTCCGCATATAAATCACCATTTGGTTTGCGGAATTGTGTGTGGCGTTTGTGTGGGATTTTTCCCAGTGTATAGTAATGAGGCATTTTTTTAGTTGATAATTGGTGAATGGATAATTGATAATTTTTTCGGGTGGAGGATTATTAATTTTTGCATAACGCTAATGATGCCAGCAGGAAAATATATTTCCAGTTGCGTTTATCAATATAATAGATAAAGTTGCGGTGAAATGGCATGGTTGAATTTTGATTTGTGCAATCTTAATTTCAAATCTACATTTTTAAAATTACCTACAGCACTAAATATTGAATGAACCAGATACATAGGTTACATCAATAAAAGTATTTTTACCCGGCCGGTATCGCCCCTATCCCAATTAACTTTTACCATGCAAGACCTCTTTATTAAATATTACTTGTCTGGTTAACAAAATTTATTAATTTGTTGGATGACCCAGTTATTTCAAACATTGGTGGTGGATGATGAAATGCAAAGCCGTGCGCTCATCAGGAAATTGCTCGAAGATTTTCCGGGCAGGATGTTTAGCATACAAGAAGCTGCTAGTGTAAACGAGTCGATGCAGAAAATAAATCACCAGCCACCCGACCTGATTTTTTTAGATGTACAAATGAGGGGCGAAACAGGGTTTGATCTTTTAAATAGATTAGTAGATTGCAAAGCGGCCGTGATTTTTATAACTGCACACAGCGAATTTGCAATCCGTGCCTTCCGTTACAGTGCAATGGATTATTTATTGAAACCGATTGACAAAATTGAATTTAATATGGCACTGGAAAAAGCATTGCACCGAATAGAAACAATTACTACACCTGCATCCGAACAACTGAATTACCTGCTTCAGCACATAAAAGGAAACACCAAAATACCTGATAAGTTACCCGTTCATACTTCAAAAGGCATCAGCTTTCTTCCAATACAAGATATTGTTTATTGCAAAGCGGTGAGCAACTATACAGAGTTTAAATTATCCGGCAATAAAAAAATAATCTCCAGCTATACATTGGGCTACTATGATGAGCTACTGGAAGAACAATCTTTTTTCCGCATTCACCGCTCTTACCTTATCAATCTTTCGCACATCAATATGTACAATAAAAGCAACGGGGGCAGTGTGATTATGAATGATGGGGAAGAAATTGAAATTTCCCGGAATAATAAAGAAGCATTTTTACAACTTTTTAAAGGGTAACCATTGACAGTTGCAGTAAAAGCATATCAATTCTTTTTATTTACAGCTTCACTCTTGTTTTCCTTTTGCCTGCCAGCACAAACCAGTAGTTTTTCATTGAAGAAATACACAGTTAAAGATGGCCTTCCGGACAACTATATTTTTAATATTTTCCAGGACAGCCGCAGCTATTTATGGATTGGTTCCTCCAATGGTATTAGCCGGTTTGATGGAAAAAAGTTTGTAAACTATGGCTTCGCCAATAAGCTGCCAGGCTTAGGAACCGACTTTATTTATGAAGATGACGCCCATCAAATTTGGGCAGGAACAAGGCTTGGTGCAGCCGTGCTGAAAGGAAACACTTTTCATGAGTACCCAGTTAGTGATTCCGCAGCCATCACATTTATTTTTCAAATACTGAAGACAACTAAAAAGGAATTATGGATATTGACAGACAAAGGTATTTACAGCCTCAATAAAGATCATTGGCAAAAAATAACATTGTATCCGGGAATGGACAACAAACCCTGCAGGCATATTATTGAAACAGCAGCAGGAATGTATATTAACTATGGCAGTGTACTGCTGTTAAAACATGGAGATGGGAACTTTGAAACACTCGATGAAAAAAGTAACAGTACAATTTATTACAATGAGCTAATGCAATTTAATGATACCGTATATGTTACTAAAAACCATAGCCTTTATAAAATAGAAAACAAAAAACTTCTGCCTGTTTTCAGTAAAGCGCTTGCAGGGAAGTGGATCACCACTTTTTTTCAAGATTCAAAAAAGCAGTTCTGGGTTGTGACAAAGCAAGACGGCGTAATACAGGCAGCAAATACCGCCAACGGAGAAAAGATCATTGCTACTTTGCCCGTTCCTTTCAACCTCGTTTCTATCATATTTGAAGACCGGGATCACAATATCTGGATCGGGTGTTACGATGGCCTGGGCAAAGTAGTACAAAAACAATATGCTACTTATGAAATAGAGACTGGCAAGGGCATTAATTATACCCGGAATATATTACAAACCAGTGATGGCAGCATCCTTGCCTTTAACCAGGGAGCTGGATTTTTAACTTTTAAAGACAATCATTTTGTACCGGCTTCATACAATTTGCCTGCTATAAAAAACGACCAATTCAACAACGATATTGTAGATACTTATTCATTTGATGCCAAAGGAGTTTTATGGTTTGTAACCAGGAAACAACGGCTTTTTTCTCTTTATCAAAACAGGCTAACAGACCGTACCGCTATTGCGGGCAATACTGTTGATTTACTGGATGCCTGTTGGGACAATAGTTCCAACCGATTGTTCGTGATGGCTGATTCTTTGTTAATCGGCAATGAAAACCAACTCCAGCAGTTTACTTCAACCAATGGCAGCAAAAAATTATTTCAACCAATAACAGGCCATTCCTTTGCCAACGGGCTGAGTATTATTTGTACCCGGCATGATGGAAATTTTCTTATTGACGCCCAAAATAATTTAATCGATATTACCAATGAACTAGGTATCAAAAAATCAATCATTGATTTTCATTTCCTGGAAGAAAAAAATGGTAATTTCTGGATATACAATGCACTGCAAGGCATTAGCCGCTACCATTGGACAAAAAATAATTTACCTCAAAAAGACTTCGACATTACTACTACCAATGGACTGCCTAATAATGCGGTAACAAGCATGTGCATTGATTTATACAACCGGGTATGGGTAAACACACTTGCTGGATTATCCATTATTAGGATTGACACATTGTACAACAACAAACCGGTTTTTTATGACCCCGGTTACAACCTGGATGCAGCGCCTGCAGGGCCTGAAAATAGCAAATTAATTACAGCAGCAGATGGAATGGTGTGGTTGAGTACACCTTCAAAAATATACCGCTTTAATCCTGACGACATACAGTTCAGCAATATCAGCCCATTCATCAGCATTGAAAAAATAACCTTACTGTCTGAAAAAGAACCTGCTGTAAAAGCCGATAGCTTACTGGAATATTTCTGGCAATCATCCCACCCCGTGACACTCAACTATGATCAAAATAGTTTTCGGATAAACTTTACCGGCATTACCTATAACAATAGTTTTGAATTACTATATTCTTATAAACTCGGCGGGCTTGACAGTAACTGGAGTACAGAATCTATTAATAACAGTGTATCTTATGTAAACCTTCCTCCGGGTAATTATATTTTTGAAGTAAAAGTAAAAAAAGCAGATAGCGACTGGAGTAAACCTGCCCTGTTTTTATTTACAGTAAAAGCACCTTTTTGGGAAACCTGGTGGTTCAGGATACTGATTGTTTTAACCGCTTCGGGTATTATAATACTTGCTTTCCGCTATCGGTTAAACGAGGTAAAAAACAAAGCCACTTTAAAAAATCAATTGCTCGAGTTGGAAAGCAAAGCATTAAAAGCACAGATGAATCCCCATTTCATTTTTAATGCCATGAATTCTATACAATCGCTCATCATCAACAACCGCACGGATGAAGCAGGTAGTTATATCAGTAAATTTGCCCGGCTAATGCGGCAGGTACTGGAAAATTCCGATAATAATCTGGTAAGCATCAGTAAGGAACTTTATTCATTGCAATTGTATATTGCTTTAGAAAAACTTAGGCTGAACGTTGATTTGAATTACACAGAAACAATTGATCCCGACATTGATGTGCTGAACGAAAAAATTCCTTCCCTCTTATTGCAGCCTTTTATTGAAAATGCATTGTGGCATGGGTTGAGTAAAAAAGAAGGCAGTAAAAACCTCTCCCTAAAAATCAGCATTACTGGCTTGTTGATTACCTGCGAAATAACAGACAATGGTATTGGCCGTTCGGGAGCAGCACAAAACTATCAACAACTACCCGAAGGCCATTTATCAAAAGCCACGCAAATAACCTGGGACAGGTTAATTGGTTTTAATAAAGACAACAGCATTATCCCCCTCGAAATAATAGATATTAAAAATAGTGATGGTCAACCTGCCGGAACTACAGTAATACTCCGCATCAAAAGATCCTTTGTTTCCCGATAAATCATAGCGTCTGTTCACTGCATAAAATGTAATGCCTGATAAATGAGCCCAACAGCCATTTCGATAAACTGTAAGTTTAAAGATAAAATTGTCTATGTCATTTATTGCAGGAATTGTTTTGGTGTGCCTGGTTACCGTGACTGCCTTATTTTGGCAGGATATAAAACATTTTTTTTATAAAGGACATAAGCATATCAAATAATAAAATTTAAGCATCTCAAAAAATCACCACTAACATTCATCAGCATGAAACATCAAATCTTTTTTTACCTGTTTATTTTTTTACTACCTGTATTTTTAGTCTTATCGCAAAGCACCGATCACTACCGTAACGCCATTTGGAATTAGAAAATCAAATCACTATTAAAATATATGAAGATGAAAAAGTTACTGTTGATATTAATACTCGGATTATCAATTTCGCAATTAACAGCCCAAAATGTTGGCATTGGTACTATCGCACCCAATTCCAGCGCACAGTTAGATATAAGCAGTAATAACAAGGGATTGCTGATACCACGTTTAAGCACTTCTCAACGACTTGCAATTCTAAATGCAGCAACAGGATTACTGGTATTTGATACTGATAAAAAAACAATTTATATGTATGATGGCGCTCAGTGGCTGGCCATGCTCTTTGCAGCAAATACAATTAATGGCCAAACTACCTCAACAAGTTTAGCTGGTGATTATTTAGGGATAAGTGTAGCGATAAGTGGAAATTATGCTGTGGTAGGTGCATCTGGAAAAACTGTAGGTGCCAACCAGTACCAGGGCAGCGCATATATATTTACCCTGAACGGAAACGTATGGCAACAAATCCAGGTACTGAATGAGAATGATGGAGCTGCCGGTGATTTTTTTGGATACAGTGTAGCAATAAGCTCAACTACCGCAGTAATCGGTGCATATAACAAAACAGTTTCGGCAAACAGTATGCAAGGTGCCGCTTATGTTTATTCTCTGATCGGCGGTACGTGGCAATTTGTAAAAAAGCTAACCGCAATTGATGGACGGGCAAATGATTTATTTGGAAAATCTGTTAGCATTTCCGGAGATACCGTATTAATAGGAGCTCCCTCTAAAACAATCGACAATATGCCTTACAGGGGAAAGGCGTATATATTTACTAACAACAACGGAACATGGAATGAAACGGACCTGGCTCCTACCGATGGCAGTTATGGCGATCAGTTCGGCACCAGCGTTTCTATTGGCTATGGCCTGATTGCAATAGGCGCACCTGGTAAAAACAGTTTTTATCCTTACACACTTTCAGGTGGCAACTGGCTTCCTTTACCGCAACAAACTGCGGCAGACATTGCCGCAGATGAGGGTCTCGGTTCAAGCATAGCTGTCGGAGTGGGAGCAAATTTTGTTGCAGTAGGTGCACCACGTAAACAAATTAATGGTAATAATAACCAAGGCGCAGTTTATATTTTCTTACCCACCAATCCAATTACATGGCAGTATTCAAGAATTACTGCAAATGATGGTGCTGTAGATGATTATTTTGGTGTAAGTATAGCAACTCAGGAAGGTAAGATCATTACAGGCGCATCTAATAAAAATATAAACCTGCACCAACTCCAGGGAGCCGCCTATTTATTAACTCAGAATAATAACTTATGGAGCCAGCAAAAAATCATTTCAGGAGATGCGGCAGCGGAAGATTATTTTTCTAATGGAGTTGGAGTGAGTGGCAATTATTTGCTGATCGGGGCTCCGGGAAAGAATACCAATACCGGAAGTATTTATTTTATAAATATCAATAATTTATAAATAAACCCAGGGGCTGTCGGCTTGTGTTAGACCCTATATAGGATAAATACAAAATAAAACTATTTATTATTAAATAAAATCGTCATGAAAAAAATTCATTTGTTGATGGTCTTTATTGCTATTAGTATTAATATACATGCTCAAAATGTAGGCATCGGCACCAATACACCCAGTGCCAGTGCTGCGTTAGAAATAAAAGCAAATAACAAAGGTTTGCTCATTCCCCGCACTTCTACTGCAAGCCGCAATGCCATTGCTAATCCTGCCAAGGGATTAATGCTGTATGACACTACAACCAGCAGTTTCTGGTTTCATAACGGAAACGCATGGACTAATATATCTGCAGGTGGTGCCGGAAGTGCCTGGTCGCTTACAGGTAATACAGGTACTAATATTGCAACTAATTTCATAGGCACTACCAATAATCAGCCACTAACATTTAGAGTGAATAATACCAGTGCAGGATACCTGGGCACAAACGGAAATGTATTTTGGGGCATGGGAACCGGCACCGGTATTAGCACAGGCTTTTCAAATGTTGCCATTGGCTTTAATGCTTTAAAAATAAATACGAATCTTAGCAACCTGGTGGCCATTGGAGATTCTGCTTTATACAATAACGGTTTGGGGGCAACCCAGAATTTAGAAGCCACCGCTAATACGGGTATAGGTTCAAAATCTTTATATGCTAACACAAAGGGATTTTACAACACAGGGGTTGGTTTTCAGTCTTTGTACAGGAATACCACAGGCAGTTACAATACAGCAATTGGCACTTTTGCCCTTAACGCAAATACTACCGGGGGGTTCAATACTGCCACCGGCGTAAAAGCACTTTTTGGCAATACGGAAGGAGTCTGGAATACTGCGAATGGGTATGCAGCCCTCGATTCAAATAAAACAGGTACTGATAATACGGCCCTGGGATATGCTGCACTTTTTTTTAATCAAACGGGGATTAACAATACCGGGGTTGGATCCCATACGCTCTTTTTTAATAATGGAAATAAT
>JBBQEA010000202.1:0-9165 GCA_038320245.1 Chitinophagales bacterium
AATTTTACGATCGGCCAAAGCTAATGCCGCCATTAAGGGAAGAGATTTTGTAACACCCGAAGACATTAAGGAAATGGCAACACCCGTATTGCGTCATCGCATTATATTGACTCCCGAAAAGGAAATGGAAGGCATAACCGCTGATGAGTTAATTGAAAATATTTTGAGAACAATTGAAGTGCCGCGGTAGGGTGAATTTGTGATTTGTGATTTTTGATGTGTGATGTTTGATTTGTGAATTTTGATTTGTGAATTTTGATTTGTGATCTATGATCTATGATTTGTGATCTGTGATGTATGATGTTTGATTTGTGATTTGTGATTTTAGAATTGTGATGTACAATGTTTGATTTGTGATATGTTTGAATGAAGTGTGATTTGTGATCAATCATCGAAAATATCAGACACGTCAAATAACTCCCCTTTAGGGGATGGGGGCACCCCCCCAAATAACTCCCCGCTAGCCAGCAGGGATAGGGGTATACCCGTCAAATAACTCCCCTTTAGGGGATGGGGGCAAACACCCCAAATAACACCCGCTAGCCAGCGGGGATGGGGGTAAACCCCTCAAATAACTCCCCTTTAGGGGATGGGGGCAAAGTACAAGTGAGCGGCTCCCGAAAAAAATCGGGACAGGCCAACTTGCCGATTAGCAATCCATCTGCCGGTGCAAAAAAAATTAAACACCTGCAGCTTTACAGAAAATCTCTTGGATCGGCTACTACACCACATACGGCTGCAGCAGCGGCTACCAGCGGGCTTGCCAGCAATGTGCGGCTACCGGGACCCTGACGACCTTCGAAATTTCTATTGCTGGTACTAACGGCATATTTACCGGCGGGCACCTTATCGTCGTTCATTGCCAAACAAGCTGAACAACCGGGCTGCCGCAACAAGAAACCTGCTTCGGTAAGAATATCCAAAATACCTTCTTCTTTAATTTGGCTTTCTACAATGTGGCTTCCGGGCACCAACCAAGCGGTAATATTATCTGCTTTTTTACGACCTTTTACAATGGAAGCAAACTGACGAAAATCTTCGATGCGGCCATTGGTGCAACTGCCTAAAAATACATAGTCAACTTTTTTACCCAGCAATTTTTCATCTTCTGCAAAGCCCATATAATCCAACGATTTTTTATAGGAGGCTTCACCGTCTTTTACTCCGGCTGCTAATGGAATATTTTTTGAGATACCGGTTCCCAATCCAGGGTTGGTACCATAAGTAATTTGTGGTTCAATATTATCTGCATGAAAATTCAATTCCAGATCAAACTGTGCATCATCATCTGTTTTCAAAGTTTTCCAGTAGGCCACTGCTGTATCCCAGGCAGCACCTTTGGGTGATTTTTCACGACCATTTAAATACGCAAAAGTAGTTTCATCAGGTGCAATCATGCCACCTCTTGCGCCACTTTCAATAGACATGTTGCAAACCGTCATCCGGCCTTCCATACTCATTTGCTCAAACACTTCCCCTGCATATTCTACAAAATAACCAGTAGCACCGCTGGCTGTAATTTGTGATATAATATAAAGTGCCACATCTTTTGGCAAAACGCCTTTGCCTAATTTACCTGCCACATTAATGCGCATTTTCTTTGGCTTTGGTTGCATGATGCATTGAGAAGCCAATACCATCTCCACTTCTGATGTACCAATACCAAATGCGATGGCGCCAAAAGCACCATGGGTAGACGTATGCGAATCGCCACAAACGATCGTCATACCCGGCTGGGTAATACCATTCTCGGGCCCTACCACGTGAACGATACCATTTTTAGGATTGTTTAATCCCCAATGAGAAATACCATATTTGGCGGCATTGTCTTCCAAAGCTTTTAACTGGTTGGCAGAAAGTGCATCTTTTACCGGCAAATGCTGATTAATGGTGGGTGTGTTGTGATCGGCTGTTGCAAAGGTTTTGTCGGAAAACATTACGGATACGCCCCTGTTCTTCAATCCTAAAAATGCCACCGGACTGGTAACTTCATGAATAAAGTGCCTGTCGATGAAAAATACATCCGGACCATCTTCAATTTTTTTTACCACGTGTGCATCCCATACTTTATCAAATAAGGTAGAAGCAGTATTGCTCATGTTTATAGATTTTATATTAATTGACTGATTCTTAAAATAAGAGTGCAAAATTCGACAAAATTTGCCTAATTGCCATTTATTTTTAGAATTTAATTTACCAGATGAGTTTTTGGTTGAATAAATAGCTGTTAACGTAAACCCAAGCTGTAATTAACAAAATGGCGGGATGGAAATCTTTATAGGTGGCCTTTATTAAAAGGTTTAGTAATTAGCAGGCACCATTAATTGTTACGGACTTAAGTTTAGAGGGTTTAGGAGTTTAACGCCTTGCATAAATTGCAACCCTTTTACATGTACAATATACTAACCATATCAGGCTGCAAAGGGAAAGGCTTTAATAAAAATAACCATGGCTAAAACCATGGTTACGTACCAACTATAAAATTGGTCTATTCAAAAAAGTTTTGTGCTGAATAAAAGTAATTGGCGCTGGAATGATACCTATCGACTCCCTCAACAACTATTATCACCAACACAAAGCTTTCTTTTCAATCTACTTATTTTTTCAACAATGACAGCAGTTCCTTAGCTGCCTCTGCTGATGATGCAGGATTTTGTCCGGTTATTAACATACCATCTGCCACTACATAAGAGGCCCAGTCTGCGGATTTAGAATAAATACCCCCTTTGCTTTTTAATTCATCTTCCAGTAAAAAAGGAACGATATCCGTTAATTGAACAGCCGCTTCTTCGGTGTTGGTAAAGCCTGTTACTTTTTTACCATGAACCAATGGATTGCCATTTTCATCTTTCACATTTAATAAAACAGATGGTGCATGGCAAACTGCCACAACCGGCTTTTTGGCTACCCAAAATGATTGAATCAGGTTGATGGAATCTTCGTCGGTAGTTAAATCCCACATTGGACCGTGGCCACCGGGATAAAATACTGCGTCATAATTTTCTGCAGATACATCTGATAATTTATGGGTATTAGCCAATATTTCCTGTAAGGCTGCATCTTTATCAAACCGGTGCGTAGCTTCTGTTTGGCTGGCAGGTTCTGCACTCTTTGGGTCGATAGGTGGTTGTCCACCTTTTGGAGAAGCAAGAGTTATTTCTACGCCGGCATCTTTAAAAATATAATAGGGAGCTGCAAACTCTTCTACCCAAAATCCGGTTTTATGACCGGTATTACCCAATTCACTGTGCGATGTCAAAACCATTAATACTTTCATATTTCTATTTTTATTGTTTTTAATTTAATTACAAACGCCGTCTGCTGTGCAGAAACCTGCTGCTTCTGTTACCTCAACCAATGGCTTTTCTTCTTCCCATACTTTTTCCAACACATCCGCAAAAACTTCTGCAGACTGTGCTCCGGATACTGCATATTTATTATTGAATACAAAGAAAGGCACACCCTGTACACCTAGCTGCTCGCCCCTTAACTGGTCAATCCGCACTTCTCTTAAGTATTCATTGCTTTGTATCATATTCCTTATCTCGTCCGCATGTAAGCCGGCACTTTCACCTATCTCCACCAAAATTTCTGTATCACCAAGATCTTTTCCGAAAGTATAATACGCAGCAAATAATTTTTCTTTTACCAGATTTTGAAGACCTTTCTTTTTTGCCAGGTGCAGCAGGCGATGTGCATTCATGGTGTTGTTTACGATCGCCTTATCAAAATTATATTCCAACCCAACTTCCTTTGCAATGCCGCTCATGTATTCGTTCATTTCCTTGCCCTTTTCTAGCGGAACACCCTTTCTGGTGGCAAGGTATTGATCAACGGATTGTCCTTTTACAGGAATCATATCAGGATCTAATTGATAACTCTGCCAAACAATTTCTACTTGTTCTTTATTATCAAATGCATTTAAAGCATTTTCAAATTTCCGCTTGCCGATATAGCAAAACGGACATACAATATCTGACCAAATTTCTACTTTCATAATAACTGAATTTTTAATTTTTCTAAAGGATAAAAAAGATTTAATTCGCCAACACAAATAGCCGCCTGACAACTAATGAATTTTTATATGGACTGATTTACATCAGGAATTATCTCAAAACTTATACAGTTAATGCAGGGTAGTCAATGTATCCTTTTGCACCCGGAGTATAAAACGTTTGCTGATCTGCTTTGTTCAATTCAGCATCGGATTTATATCGTTTTACCAAATCTGGATTTGCAAGAAATGGTACACCAAAAGCTACCAGGTCTGCATTGCCTTCTTCCAAAACCTTTATGGCCGTAGCCATATTAAATCCTTTGTTGATAATTAAAGTTCCGTTATACAAAGGCCTGAAATGTTTGGCAATTTCGGTAACTGCAAAAGGCACATCATCTACCGGCACAAAGGGCTCCGTTAAATGAATGTATGCCAGGCCGTAATCGTTCAAACGCTTAACGATGTATTCAAAAGTTGGTATGGTTTCTTCATCCATTGTAATACCCATAAAATTGTGCATGGATGGATTTAACCGAACACCTACTTTATTTAAGTCGATTACCTCCCTTATTGCTTCAATTGTTTCAAACAAAATGCGAGCCTTATTTTCATTAGTTCCACCATATTCGTCCGTGCGGATATTGGAACAATTATTAAAAAATTGGTGAAATAAATACCCATTTGCTGCATGAATTTCTACACCATCAAAGCCGGCCGCCACTGCATTGGCAGCAGCATTTTTAAAGTCTTGTATGGTCTGTTTAATTTCTTCAATCGTCATTGCCCTTGGTGTAACCGTATCCACAAAACCATTTTGGGTGTACGATTTTTCATTAGGATTAATAGCCGAAGGCGCATAAGGTAATTCGCCGTTATGAAAATCAGGATGCGACAAACGGCCCACATGCCATAACTGGGCAAATATTTTTCCGCCCTTATCGTGTACTGCTTTTGTTACCAGTTTCCATCCTTCCACCTGTGCCTGGCTGTAGATGCCCGGTACATTAATATAGCCAACTGCCTGGGTGCTTACGTTTGTTCCTTCGGTAATAATCAAACCAGCTGTAGCCCGCTGTTCGTAATAGGTTGCTGTTAAACTGGTAGCAACTTTCCCTTCATTATCAGAGCGGCTGCGGGTAAGTGGAGCCATTACCATTCTGTTCTTTAATTCAATGCCCGATAAATTATAAGGCGTAAATAAAATTTGCTTTTCCATATTTGCTTGTTTGTTTTTAATTCTTTCTGTTTTAATTTTTTTTTGATCCGGGCTACAATTTTTCATAGCAGCATCGATGGCCTGTCCCGATTTTTTCGGGAGTCGCACTCTTGTACAGCATTGCTTTATGCAACATTTTTTACAACAACATTTAGTCCGGTTAATAGCATCAATTTGTAGGCGGTTGTTATTGCCGTTTCATCCAATCCTTCAATTGAAACTGTTCCAGGCTCTTTTTCATCCGTGTTTCCGTCTACTGAAATGGTAACCACTTTTGAATGAGGAAGTAATAGTTGAAGTGCTTTACTGCAATTTGCGGAGGTACCAATATTGATAACGATTTTGCAGGTTGCCACCTCTTTTATTTTACCAGCAATAGCTGCTTGAGTTGCATCGTCAGCAACCACTATTATTATATCCGCTTCCCAGGAAGCATCTTTGCAGCATTGAATTATTTCGATGGCTGCAGTGGAATTTATAACAGCTATTTCATTGGCAAGTTCAGTGAGTTGTTGCAGTTGTTCATCCATCAGCAACAGCCGGAATTTTTTTGAAATAGCCTTCGCTATCAAAGTTCCCAACCTGCTGTTGGCCCCCAATATGGCAACTGTATCTTTAAAATCCATTTACTTGTTTCAGGCACAAAGGTAAATTGGCAACAAGGCAACGATGGTTGAGGTTTGATAGGAAATATACTTGATCTATATCAAGGGTATCTACTTTTTGTTAAGCAGGTTTTTTCTGATGCGACTCAAAGTTTCCGGGGTAATGCCCAGATACGAAGCAATTAAATTTTGTGGTATGCGCTGGATTAGCTGTGGGTTGGATGCAATAAGTCTTGTATATTTTTCTTCGGCAGAATAGCTGATGGAATTGATAAGCCGTCTTTCTTTGGAGATGATATTATTTTGAAACAGTATCCTGAAATAGCGCTCCATAACCGGCACTTTCAGCATCATTTCCTCAAAGCCAGAAAGGGTGATCATTAATAATTCTGCATCTTCAAGAGCATCGATATTATAAGCAGATATATCAGCAGATAAAAAACTGTAAATGTCGCCCATCCACCAACCTTCCCAGGCAAATTGTATCATGTGTTCGTTGCCTTTTTCATCTACATTATAGGAACGCAACAGACCGTTTTCTACAAACACAAAGTATTTGCACACATCGCCTTCCTGCAACAGGTATTGCTTTTTACGCAGCTTTTTAGGAATAAAATACGTTTTAATCAACCCCTGTTCATCAGCAGTGAGCACCACCTTTTCTTTTACATGAGTAAAAAATATTTGAAACATGTGCCAAAAATAGGTCCTTTTGCCCTGCCCTTCAGGACAGGGATTATGAAAAACAAAAATAACCCGGGCTTTAGCCCAAAACAAGCAGGGCTAAAGCCCACAAATAAATGTATAAATTTTGTCCCTGCCCTGAAGGACAGAGCAACTAATATATTTCTATAATTATATTCGCCATTTAAAAGTAATCCAGTTATCCTTATTTTATTTATAACACTTATGGTCTTCAACCCTGTTGCCTGCCGTTACTAAAATACCTGTCGTCTTACTAACTGAAAAAAATAAAAATAACATACCAATTTCGTTAAAAATAAATCACTGATTTTAGTTGCTAAATCAGTTTTTATTTTTGGTTGTAATTATTTCATTGTATCAATAAAGATGGGCAACATTGATGGATACCTGCGTATATTTGATTATAGGGTTAGTTATTCAAATGTAATTTAGAACTCAATTCAATAAAAGCAAATAACCATTTCATAATATTCAGGCAAACGTTTGCATTAATTATCTATCTTACAATTCGGTTAATTACATGAAAAATCAATTGCCAACCATAAAAGAGATAGCGAAGCAGCTTAATATTTCCATTTCCACGGTGTCCCGGGCACTGCACGACCATCCCAGCATTGGTCTTCGTACCAAAATAAAGGTGCAGGAACTGGCAAAACAATTACAATATGAACCCAATCAGTCGGCCATTTTTTTTCAACAGGGGAAAACTTTTACGATCGGTGTTATTTTACCAGAACTGAGTGAAGCATTTTTTTCATCCGCTATTAGCGGTATTGAAGATGCTGCACACAAAAGCAACTATACAGTACTGATGGGACAAAGCCATGACATAGTGGAAAAAGAAAAGCAACTGATTGACACGATGAAAAAGCACCGGGTGGATGGACTCCTTGTCTCTATTTCTAAAAACACCAGCAGCTACGAACATTTTGAAGCCTTGCAGCGGTACAATATCCCAGTCGTTTTTTTTGACCGTATCCCAAAAATTCCGAACATACATTATGTTGCCTGCAACATGATAAACGGAACCGTGCAGGCCATTAATTTTTTATTTAAAAAAGGGCACCGCATCATCGGCATGATTAATGGCCCGGAAAAATTACCTGCAACCAAAGACAGGTTAGAAGGCTACATTCAGGCCATGACAAAAAGCAGACTAAAATTTGATCCGACACTTGTGCTAAACTGTGATCTTACAAAAGAAGGTGTAACCGCTGCTACAGAAAAATTATTGACCGGCAAACGGAAGCCAACTGCTATTGTTACTTTTAATGATTACGTAGCCCTGGATGCAGTACAGCAGGCACAAAAAATGAAACTGAAGATCAACAAAGATATTTGTTTTGTAAGCTATGCCAACCTTCCACTTACCCATTATACTGCTTATCCTCCATTGGCATCGGTTGAACAATTTCCTTACCTGCAAGGGCAAAAGGCAACCGAGACACTGATAGAACTGATGCAGCAAAAAACCAGCAACGATGCAGATCCTATTGTTAATGCCACCTATTATAAAATTATTTTAGAATCACAGTTAGTAGTACATGATGGATAATGATGTTATTTTCATTACCCTATATTTGGAGCAAAATATCATTTCATTGATTGCGTTTATCCTCATTTTATAAATGGCATCGTTTTGCAATTTAACCTGTAGATCATTAATGGCAGACTCGCTGGTTTTCCGCATGCGTTTGCTTATTATTAAGCCGGTAACATTCCATACATTAATCTTTCAATATTTGTATGCGGCAACATATTCTCAATAGTTATGGCTTATGGGAAGATATGGTGGAAACCAAACCATTTGGTACAGGCCTTATAAATACTACATGGGTTATTAATACGAGCGACAAAAAATTTATCCTGCAACGCATCAATCACAAAATATTTAAACACCCAACGATATTGCTGCCAATATCTGCATGACCGGTGACTATCTCAGTAAAAATCATCCAGCCTATTTATTTGTAACCACCACAAAAACTTTAGGTGAACTTGACATTATTTTTGAACCTGCGGAAGGTTATTTCCGTTTATTCCCATTTGTAAATGGGTCTCACACCATTGATGTGGTGAGCTCGCCCTCACAGGCTTTTGAAGCTGCCAAACAATTCGGGCTGTTCACTAAACTACTGTCAGGTTTTCCGGCTGCACAATTGCATATTACTTTAGCGGATTTTCACAACCTCCCATTGCGTTATGGTCAATTTGAAACTGCTATTAACCAGGGAAATAAAGAGCGAATAAAGGAAGCGGCATCCATCATTCGCTTTTTACAAAAAAAACGAAGCATTGTAACCAACAGCGAAAGCATATCCCATAATCCGGCTTTTAAAAAAAGAGTAACCCACCACGATACAAAAATAAGCAACGTACTATTTGATTATGATAACAAAGGCCCGGCTACTTCATTAGCGGTGTAGGTGATATGTTGCGTACCTACCTGTTGCCTGTAAGCGAAGAAGAAAAAGATTTTAGTAAGATTGAAATAAGGGAAGATTATTTTAAAGCGATTGCCGAGGGTTATCTAAGTGAGATGAACAAAGAATTAACTGCAATAGAAAAAGAGTATTTTGTGTACGCCGGCAAATTTATGACTGATATGCAAGCATTGCGTTTTATAGCCGACTATATCAATA
>JBBQEA010000203.1:0-9041 GCA_038320245.1 Chitinophagales bacterium
CTCTACAAAGCCAACTGTTTTGAAGAGGGCGCAGAATATGTAAATCATGCCATAGCACTTACCAATCAAAAGCCGGTTTTTTATATTTATAAGTGCGCTTTTCTGCTGGCTTTAGGCAAATCAAAAGATGCCATGCTACAGATGGAAATTGGCCTGGATAAAAACCCCAGACTTGTAAAAAAACTCCTTGAATTAAATCCTTCTATTCTGCAGAATCAATCGGCTGTTGATGTTATTGCAAGATTCAAAAAACATAAATCAAAATAATAACTTCCACCTGTTTTCTCTGCTTCCTGGATTCAGCAAATCAACTATCAAAATATACCTCAACTAATTGTTGTGTAAAGATATTTTGCCATAGGAATGTATTTTGATATCCTTTCAATTTGGCTGCAGCCTCCTTGCCAGCCCCTTGCCCTTAACCCTATATTTCGGGTTCAATAGTTATATTTGCAGCAAATTTTAAAAAACAGCTGATGAATTTTCATTTAACACAAATGCCAGAACGCACTGCTCAACCTCGTACCAATGGGATAACAATGATAATGGATAAGGGGTTGAGTCTGGAAGAGGCAAAAAACTTTATGAGTGTGGCCTATCCGCATATTGATATAATTAAACTTGGTTTTGGTACAGCATATGTTACACCTAATCTTAAAGATAAACTGGCTATTTACGCATCGTATAATATTCCTGTTTATTTTGGAGGTACACTGTTTGAAGCCTTTCTTATTAGAAACCAATTTGAAGATTACATTAATACTTGTAAAGAATTTGGCATTAGTTACATGGAGGTAAGTGACGGTTCAATTACCATTCCGCACGCTGAAAAATGCGGTTATATTGAAAAGCTTACCAAATATGGCATTGTATTAAGTGAAGTTGGTAGTAAAGATGCAGCACACATTATACCGCCTTACAAATGGATTGAGCTGATGAAAGCTGAACTGGAAGCAGGTTCTACCTATGTAATTGCAGAAGCAAGAGAAGCAGGCAACGTGGGAATTTACAGGGGGACAGGTGAGGTAAGGGAAGGCCTTGTACAGGAAATATTGACACAAATACCTCAGGAAAAAATATTATGGGAAGCACCGCAAAAAGCACAGCAATTGTACTTTTTAGAATTGTTGGGTTGTAATGTTAACCTCGGCAATATAGCTCCCTCCGAAATTATCGCACTGGAAACAATGCGCATTGGGTTAAGGGGCGATACATTCGAATTGTATTTAGATAAATAGTCTTTCTACTGCCAAATCAATTTTAATTATGAAGGTTTATGGATTAATAGGCTATCCACTCGGTCATTCTTTTTCTCAACAATATTTTACAGAAAAGTTTGCAAGGGAAGGCCTGCATGATTGCCGGTTTGATATTTTCCCTATTCCATCTATTAAAGAATTTCCAGCCCTTTTACAAAACAATCCTTTGCTTAAAGGCTTGTGTGTAACCATACCCTATAAAGAACAGGTTATGGAATATGTAGATGTTTTATCTGCGGAAGTAAACTCAATCGGTGCAACCAATAGCATACATTTCATCAATAATCAATTGATTGCCTACAATACGGATATTATTGGTTTTGAACAATCGTTTTCAAAATCATTGCAGCCACATCACAGTAAGGCACTGGTTTTGGGTACTGGTGGGGCATCCAAAGCGGTGCAATATGTACTTGCAAAACTGGGTATCAAATTCCGGGTAGTTTCAAGAAATGCCGGCGTTGGACAGGGACAGTTATTATACAAAGAAATTGATGAAGCTTTGCTGGAAGAATATACCATCATTATTAACTGCACGCCGGTGGGCATGCAACCCCATGACAATACCCTTCCCGATTTACCTTATCAATTTATTAGTGCCAGACATTATTTGTTTGATTTGGTATATAAACCCTCCAAAACCTTATTTTTACTGGAAGGTGAAAAACGAGGTGCAATCATACAAAACGGTTTTGAAATGTTGGTATTGCAGGCAGAGGAAAGTTGGAGGATATGGAATAACACATAGCATTCAGTTCAAACTAAAATGATGTATCGATTTCTGATTTCTGATTTTTGAATTGTGAAATATTGACCATTCACTATTGACCATTCACCATTAACGCTTAACAGCAGCTTCTAATGTCTCTATTTTTTTAAAAGTTGCAATGCTTGCTCGGGAATGGATACTGTTTTTTTGCTATTGTAATCAAAACAAACCATCCCGGTTTTAGCCTTGGCTAAAAGTAGTTGTTTATCGCCTCTCAGCGTTGATAACTGATAAAATAATTCAAAACTAACCCTGCTGATTTCTCCGGCAAACAATGTTATGTTCACAATATCTCCATAGAAAGATTCCTGCTTAAATTCAATAGCAAGGTCACTCATTATAAGGCTGGTGCCGGCAAAATCCATTTCTGTAAAATCATACAGCCGGAGCCATTGCATTCTTGCCTCATGTATAATAGCTACAAATGCATCATTGCCCACATGGTTACCATAATTTATATCTGCAATGCGAATTGGAACGGTCACATTTCCAATTTCAGTATCCGGTAAATCAATTTTTATTCGTGCCATATTTAATAATTAAACTACCCGGAGCAGGTAGGTTTTTTATTGAAAGTACAGATGATAATTTTGCATTTTTAATCCCATAAATATTTATATGTTTCCTTGCTCCTGTAGAAATGTAATTAGTTTAGCTACTGCTTTTTTACGATGGCTGTATTGGTTCTTCTCCTCCATATCCATTTCACCAAAACTTTTGTTGCTGCCAGCTGGCATAAAAACTGCATCATAACCAAAGCCGCTGCTGCCAATAGGTTCAAAAGTTATTGTGCCTTCACAAATACCCTCAAACAGGTATTCTTTTTTATGCAATACCAGCGAAATAATTGTTTTGAAACGGGCAGTACGATTAGTTTGCGGAGCTAGGTTAAGCAACAGCTTTTCAATATTTAACTTGTTATCAGATGGCTCGCCTGCATACCGGGCACTTTTTACACCGGGTTCACCATTAAGCGCATCCACAAACAAGCCAGTATCTTCACTAAAACAATCTTGTTGCGTTAGCCGATGAATGACACCAGATTTTTCCCGGGCGTTTTCTTCCAATGTATTATAAGGCTCTTCGATATCAATATCGATCCCAGCTTCTGTTAGAGAAACTACCTGGAAAAGATTTCCTAGGGCACTCCTTATTTCAGCTACTTTGTGCTCGTTGTTGGTTGCAAAAATTAAATTTTTCATCATTCGTTTATATAGAAAATAATTGTTTCAGGCTGGTCCATAATTTCCCTTTTTCTGTTTTATCATTCATTAATGCAGCAAGAGCCGGAGCCGAAAGGTAAGTGTGGTTGTTATATTTTTGTAACTGATAATAAGGGAAATCAAGTGGTAATTCTATTGCCTTGGGCAATACGCCGAACATTAATAAATTAGTACAGGATATTTCTTTTTCTATTGCCTGGTAATTCAATTGCTTACACTTTGCCATGTTAACAATTCCTGCATCTTCCATAGTAAGTTTACAGGCAGATAAAATACCGATTAAAAAATTTAATTCATCTTCCGGTAAAAAAACTGTTTCATTGTAATTTACCAATATCAACACACCTTTTTTATTTTCTCCCAGCATATTTATTGGTTTAAAAGATGTGGCAGCAGGGGCTGGTTGTTGAATTTCTACTGCAACCAACGATTTGTTAAATAGTTGCTCCAGTACAATTGGTGGTAGTTGAATATTATCTAAACTCATTAAGCGCTTATTTTACCGTTGATATTTTTTGTTTCTTTGCAGTAAAATTACAATTTATGGTAGTTACTACAGACTTTAATATTACCCTCACAAAGCACAGTAAATTAGCTGATATCAGTTTGCAAAATATCCCTTTTGGTAAATACTTTACCGATCATATGCTGGAGGTTGATTTTGAAAATGGCGAATGGCAAACGCCTCAAATAAGGCCTTATCAGCCATTGCAATTGGATCCATCGCTTGCTGTATTCCATTACGGACAGGCTATATTTGAAGGAATTAAAGCCTATAAAACTATAGATGGAAAGGTGCAGATTTTTAGGCCTTATGATAACTTCAACAGGTTTAACTTATCTGCAGAGCGTATGCAAATGCCGCAGGTTCCCGAAGAAATATTTATGCAGGGGCTTAGTCAATTAATTAATATTGATAAAGACTGGATTCCTAATCTGGAAAATCATTCCTTATATATCAGGCCCTTTATGATAAGCACCGATGAAGCCATTGGTGTAAGGCCAAGCGATAAGTATAAATTCATGATAATATTGAGTCCAACCGGGCCTTATTACGCCAACCCCATGCGGATTTTTGTAGAGGAAAAATATGTACGAGCTGTACCGGGCGGCATTGGCTTTGCAAAAGCTGCCGGTAACTACGGGGCAGTATTATATCCATCTGCACAAGCCAATAAAAAAGGCTACGATCAGGTGCTATGGATGGATGCCATTGAGCATAAATATGTACAGGAATGCGGCACCATGAATATTTTTTTTATCATTGGAAACACAGTTATAACTCCCGGGCTGGAGGAAGGTACAATCCTGGAGGGCGTTACAAGAGCAAGCGCACTCACTATTTTAGGCGAAATGGGTTTTGCAATTGAAGAAAGACAACTAAGTATTGATGAGATAATAGCTTCGTACAAAGACGGAACTTTAAAAGAAATTTTTGGAACCGGAACTGCAGCCACCATCGCTTTAATAAAAGAACTTACCTACCAGGATTATGAAATGAAGTTTGATGTTACCAAATGGAACACTGCACCAGCTGTAAAACAACAGATGGATGCCATAAAAAACGGTACCGCACCTGATGCCCACGGGTGGATGTATAGCATATAGGGTCATTTTTTAATAGAAACACAATTTTAGTATCTCTCCAACGTTTTAATCTTGATTTCCCCTGGTTTTCTGATCTTCTTTGATCATTAAACCAGGAAAAATTTATCCGTATCAATGAAAAACTAAACACAGGTTTACCGTCTTCAATTTGGAAATACCCATTTTGATTATTCCAAAACCCTACCTGCCTAAGTTTTTTCAGTTTTAAAGTTGTGTTACTTATTGAAATAAGTAATACGCTTATGACCTTTTCTTAATAAAGGATTTTTGTTCATTCAACTAATATTGTTTCAGTTGAGAGATCAAATTCGTCTGAATTATTATGAAAAATAAAACTTAAAACATGCAAAAATTTTACTTTTCCGTACCTGGCATTTTCGCTTTTTGTATGCTTCTTTTGCTATTACCTAACTTATCTATCGGACAAACTTGCGGGGCTTTAACGGCTACTTCCAAAAGTTATGAATCGAGGTGTACAGCTACCGGTGCTATTAAAGTAGTTGCTTCCGGAGGGTCTGGTTCTTACAAGTATAAAGTAAATGGACCTGTAAATACCAATTTTACCAGTTCAGATTCTGTTACTGGTTTGGCGGCAGGTGTTTATTCAGTAATTGTAAATGACATTATTACCAACTGCACTTTCGTATTAAATAGTGTTACTGTTTTTGGCAACTATAATGACCCCAGGTTTTCAATGAACGGGTTTGATGTAACCTGCGATAATGGCAATAATGGTCATATATCTTTAAATGCCCAAAATTTTGGCAGGGCTCCCTATGGATACGCAATTGTTGCACCATCGCCCATGGGCATTGGCACCACCAATACTACCGGTACATTTAATAGTTTGGTGGCAGGAGTTTACACAATCCGATTAACAGATTCATGTGGTGGTATTCAAACAAGAATAGTTACCATTAATAATTATACCTGGAAAATTGATTCCTTTTCATTTCGTAAAATTACATGCGAAACGGTGGTTGGCTCTATTACAGCAAGTGATAGTAAGGGTAACATAAGCACCGTTGGCGGTTTACCGGGATTTACATATGGTGTTGTAAGAGCTGTGGGGGATACCGTATGGTCTTCCAATGCATCTTTTTCTTTTAATTTATCCGGGCAAAATACCTTTGAGGTAATAGTTAAAGATCCTTGCGGCAAAATTAAAAAGGGGATGGCGGCTGTAAATTTTAAGCCAACAGTAAGTGCCGATGTCTCAATTTATAATGCGGGCTGTAGCACATTTACTGCTGCGTTAGCTGGTATCAGAAACTTTTTTGGACCCAAATTTTGTCTGTATAATAACAATAATGTAGAACTGGCTTGTAATACAACTGGTGTTTTTACCAACCTGGCTTACGGTAAATACTGTATCTCAGCTTTTGATTCCTGTAGTGATACAACCATTCTTCGTTGTTTTACCAGTGCGCCACCTGTGTTAAGCGTAGGTAACAACACACTTATTAAAGATAAAACCTGTAATACTTTTACGGCAGTAGTAACCGGACAAGTTGGTTTAACAGCTCCGCTGTATTGCCTTAAAGATGCGCTTAACAATACAATTATATGCAATAGCACCGGGATATTTAATAACCTTGCTTACGGCAGTTATTGTATCAATATAAAAGATAATTGCAGGGATACAACTATTATAAGATGTTTTGCTGCAGCGCCTCCACGTCCGTTTGTACCAGCCGTTATTTTACCGGCCTATACCCAATGTACTTTATTTGGAATAGTAGTTGGTGGGGATAGCTTAACGAGCCCGTTGTATTGCATATTTGATAATAATAAAGTACAGATAAGCTGTAATACTACCGGCATATTTAATAACCTCCCCTACGGAAAATATTGTATTACTGTTCACGACGCCTGCTTCGATACAACCATTACAAGATGCATTTCTGTATTAGGCCCCACTGTAGTAAATGATCTTGTTGTAAATAAAAATAATCGAAGCTGTACTTCTTTTTCCATCAGTACCACCGGTGGTGGCTCCATTGTTGATCCCGGATTTTGTTTGTACAATAGTAATAATGTGCTGGTTGACTGCAATGAAAGCGGTATTTTTTCAAACCTGGCTTATGGGGCATATTGTTTAAAAGTAAAAACCGCTTGCCCGGATACTTCCTTTACGTATTGTTTTACGGAATTCCCCCCTTTGCCTGCTTTAAACAGCAATGTGGTAATTACTAAAAAGAACTGTACAACCTTTAATGTAAACACCAGCGGAGAACAAAATTTTACTACTCCAAAATATTGTCTGTACAATTCAAATAATGTAAAGCTTTCCTGCAATTCCACCGGGTCTTTTGCCAATCTCATTTATGGTAGTTATTGTATAAAAATTCAGGATGGATGTTACGATACATTGGTAACAAGATGTTTTAATGTAATGCCAACACCTGTTAAGTTAAGCGTTTCTTCAAAAAAATCATGCAAACTGGGTTATGCAAGTTTTAGTGTAACTGTTATAGGTGGAACAACTCCTGTAAATATCAAAATCTATAAGCCTAATGGAATGTTGTTTTTTAACAGGAACTATAATTCAGCCACAGTAACCATCGATAGCATTCCGGGCACACTTACAGGTGAACGGTACAAGATAGTTGCAACAGATAATTGTGGTAATCAAGACTTTGTTTTTTTAAGTGCTACGGCTAGCTTTTTTACCCATATGCCTACAGTTGTGCCCAAGTGTCCAAGTTCTACCTGGGCAAACGGCTCTGGTTCGTTGCTTATTAAAGCTACCTCAAATACAGGTACGCTAACTGTAAGAATAATGAAAAGGAACGGGATCTTGTTGTCCCCGTATATTCCACCCAGCTTGGTTTCGGGCAGTATGTTTACTTTTAATAATCTGGAGCCTGCTAAATATATAGTGCGGTACAGCGCTAATGATAATTGTAATAATGTTTTTTATGATACGGTCACAGTCAAACCGTATGTATATCCAAACTTAAACAGATCGTCTGTTTACCAATGTGATGTAAATGGCTTTAGTTTAGGCGCTGTTGTATCCAATGGAGTGGGTCCATTTATGTATGAAATTATTGGTAGTTCACCTTCAAGTCCATCGATTGTTACCAGTCCGCAACCCGCCTCTTTGTTTAATGTTAATAATGGCACTAACTATTCATTGGTAAGGTTACGGGCTACAGATGGATGTGGTAATGCTACGCTGGAAGATGCCAGTATTTTACCTTTGGTTAATTATGGTATCACAGCAACATACAATTGCTTTCAATTAAATACAACACTAAGTGTTGATACAGTATATAATTCCACCTACCGGTGGTATAAAAAGACTTATCAAAACAGTAATGACAGTACCCTTCTTGGAACAGCAAGTAGTTTGTACATTCCGTTTGTACTGCCAGCCGATACAGGTTTCTATTTTTGCGATATTGTAGTAAACAGTGGTTGCATAAAACGCAGAAATTACTTTCATCTAAATGGCAATTGTTTTAAGTTTTTGCCTGTGGTTGTAGAAGATTTTACCGGAAAATATTTTGAAGAAAAGGCATTTTTAAACTGGAAGGTTACCGGTAATGTAAACCTGCAGCAATTTATTATTGAACGGAAAGATGAGTTTTCAGCATTTTCAGCAATTGGTACTGTGATGGTTGGTAACGATGCCAGGCAAAACCAACTGTATAATTTCCGTGATACTTTGCCGCTGCCAGGCAAAAATTATTACCGGCTAAAATTAATAAACCAAAACAATACGTTTACCTATAGTAATTCAATAGTATTAAGCAGAAAAATTTCCATTGAGGAGGGGATTAGTATTTTTCCTAACCCGGTTAATGACAAACTTACAGTAGCATTTAAAGGAGTAAACAGCCACAATTATAAAATAAGACTGATGAATCTGCTGAACCAGGTTGTAAAAGAATATGACATATATGGAGCATCGGGTACTAAACTGGAGATAACCCGAACCAACGAAATGCAAAATGGTGTGTATGTTCTGGCTGTATTTGATAAAAATACCAATGAAAATTTTTCTCAAAAAGTGATATTTCAATAGGTGATCAACAGGGAAAAGTTGGTTCCAAATAAATTTATACCCAAAATGTGAATTTATTTTAGAATTATATTTCATTTTTAAAAGAGAATTCCTACCTTCGCCGTCCAAAAATAAAAGGTCAACAATGCCTACAATACAACAGTTAGTTA
>JBBQEA010000204.1:0-9016 GCA_038320245.1 Chitinophagales bacterium
CTATCAGTTCAAGTCTTTTAACCACAGCGTTTTTGGGCAGTAAAGTACCCGGAGATAAAACGGCGTTGGCGCCGATTTTTGAATGGTCGCCAATTAAAGAACCAAATTTCTCAATTCGTGTATTTATTAATTCACCCATAAAAATAACCTGGATTTCTTTATTTTCTCTTTCATTAAAATGATTGGCAGTAATTGCACCGGCTTCCACGTTTACAAAACTGCCAATAATGCTGTCGCCTATAAAATTAAAATGAGCGATAGAACTGTTGTTGCAAATGATGCTGCTTTTAATTTCACAACCGGTGCCTATTGTAACATTTTCATCAATTAATACAGCACCCCTTAAATATGCACGTGCAGCAATAAAACTATTTTTGCCAATAATTACAGGTGCTTTTAATATAGCTCCCTCTTCTACTGTAGCAGTGGCATGAATTGCAATTCCATTTGTAACTGAATACTCGTTACTACATTTTTCTAGCAGGCTGTTGATTGCTGCAGGTAGATCACGGATTATTTGCCAAGGCTGTTTATCCTGTTGCAGAATGAGCGAAGAAAAACGGGATATGAAAGTATCAATCGGTATCATTTTATTTTAAATTATAAATTTTGGATTGAAAAGGGGGTTTAAATTTATTAGATTTTTATGGTACCGGATCGTACCCATGCCCACCCCAGGGATGGCATTTTACAATTCTTTTTACAGTAAGCCAAAGCCCTTTAAATAGTCCATACTTTTTAAATGCCTCCAAACCATAATTAGAGCAGGTGGGTGTATAACGACAGCTTTTCCCAAACCAGGGATAAATAATCCATTGATACATTTTTATTAAAAAGATAAAGGGCAGGCTAAGTATTTGCATTAATTGCTTCATTGGATATTTTTTGCAGCTTTAATAAAATACCTTTTACTTTTTCAAAAACCAATGGGTAATCGGGCAGATCCTTGCCGGTATAAATCATAAAAAAGACGAGATTAGCAGCGGTGTATTTCAAATTGTCTTTCCCGTTTTCAGTCGGTGGAGACACTGACCGGGGCTGTTGA
Source organism: Chitinophagales bacterium (assembly GCA_038320245.1). Lineage (GTDB taxonomy): Bacteria > Bacteroidota > Bacteroidia > Chitinophagales > Chitinophagaceae > Ferruginibacter. Next base: position 1,046 of record JBBQEA010000204.1, read on the forward strand.
ACCGTATTGGATTTTATCAATAACTCCAGCTCATTTTTTTGTAACCGGTACGCTTCTCTCATCAAACGCTTTATACGGTTTCTATCAACCGCTTTTTTAAAATGCCGCTTACTTACACTAAATCCTGCTTGTAATTGAAAGGCATCAGGGGTAACAGGCAGTTTGGTAAAATGGTATATCACCCTAAATGGAAATACAGTAAACGATTTACCATCCTTAAATAAGTGATCTATTACTTTTCTGCTTTTTAAACGAGCCTGTTTACCTAGCTTATATCGTTGTTGTTGCTCCAATTAGTCAAAATTAAAAAAGCTCTCCCAAAGGAGAGCTTATATTTTTAAACCTGATTTTCCCAATTAAGGGAAGAGGATTATTTTTTACCGAAACGTTCGTCAGACACAGTCAATTTAACACGTCCTTTTTTACGACGGCTTGCTAATACCTTACGGCCGTTAGCTGTTTGCATACGCTGGCGAAAACCATGAACAGATTTTCTGCGGCGGACATGTGGTTGATAGGTTCTTTTTTTACCTGGCATTGTATTAATTTTTTCCTTTTACAAAATATTATTTCTAAAACGTATTATCAACATTACACCAGGGCACCATCCCCGCTGTTTGTGAAAGGACGGCGAAGGTAAGGGAAAATTTTATGATGCAAGGAATAGAATTAAGATAAATTTTTCTTTATAAAGCAACATACTCCGATTGTATAGGGCTACCGTAAAATACGGCTCCTTTTGCATCAAAGTCGGTTGTATTATCTGTTGTGTAAAATTGCAGTTGTCCTGATTTTAAACAGTTGTTTTCAATAGCAGGGTGCCGATGTAAATAATCTGCCAGGCTATCGGCTACAATATCACCTTGAGAAATAATAGCCGTAGATGGCGGAACAAACTTTTTTAATGAATTTATCAATAATGGATAATGGGTACAGGCCAGTAATAAGGTATCAATCTGATTGGATTGAGCCAGCAGTTGTTCTAGGTTTTTCTTTATAAAATAATCTGCACCGGGGGTATCAAATTCCCTGTTTTCAACCAACGGTACCCACATGGGGCATGCCTGCTGGTACACCTTACAATCGGGGAAAAACTTATTAATTTCTATCGGGTACGATTGCGATTGTATTGTGCCGGTGGTTGCTACAATACCTACGTGCCCGGTCTTTGTAAACCGACCAATAATTTCAGACGTTGGCCTGATAACACCGAGTACCCTTTTTTCCGGATCTATTTTGGGTAAATCGTTTTGCTGAATGGTACGCAATGCTTTTGCTGAAGCAGTATTGCAGGCCAATATTACCAACGGGCAACCCTGCTTAAAAAACCATTTTACACATTGAAGTGTATACTGGTAAACAGTATCAAAGCTTCGGTTACCGTAAGGTGCCCTTGCATTGTCTCCTAAATAAACATAGTTGTATTGTGGGAGTTTTGCGGTTATAGCCTTTAATACGGTTAACCCTCCATAACCGCTGTCGAAAACTCCTATGGGGCCTTTTAGCATATTTCAAAAATACAAAAGCCATCCGGTTTAGTGGATGGCTTTTTATTGATGTACAATTTATTTATCTATTGTTTTGGTTTAACTCCTGCAGGTGCTTGCTTAGGCGCAGGTGTTACAATACCCATTTTCTTTTTTACCAAAGGTAAAATATCATCACCCGGAGGGCCTACTAATACCGAACCTGCTTCTAATACATAACTGTATCCGGCTTCTTTAGCAACTGCTTTAATTACATCAAAGGCTTTTGACCTTATTGGGATAATTAATTCCTGAGATTTTTCCTGAACTTTTTGTTGCATTGTTTGGTTCCAACCTTGTACTTTTTGGTATAAAGCAATTAAATCATTTCTTCTTAACTCTTTTGCTGCCGGAGAAAGTTTGGAAGAATCCTGTTGAAAAATACTGTCTTTTTCATTCAATTCCCTGTAATAATCCTGTCCTTGTTGTTGTAAAGAACTTTGATAGTCTTGTAACTGTGCATTTGCTTTTTCAGCTTCAGGCATGGTACCAATTAATTCTTCGGTACTAATGTACCCAATCTTGTTTTGTGAAACTGCAATATTGGTTACCCCAAACATTGAAACTACAAATACTACTGCTGCAATTAAATTTTTCATTGTTGTTTTTAGATGTTTAAACCCTACCGAAAAAGCTATCCAAAATTCTAAACTAATTTTAAAATTGAAAAGCGGTGTGGTTGTTGTTAATAAATGGACTTTTGTTTTTGTTATAAAATTATTTTATGCTTTCCGATAAGACTGAATAAACATCAATAAGATGCATCTAAATCGTATTTTTTATTTTATTTAACACCCAAAAACTTTAACACATCATCACTCTTGTCAAGTTTTGGGTCGGCAAATATAACAGTAATTCCTTCACTTTTATCTAAAATAAAATCAAAAGTTTTGTCAACAGCTAATTTTTGAATGGCTGTATAAACCTTGTCCTGTATAGGTTTTATAAGTTCCTGCCTTTTTTTAAACAGGTCGCCTTCAAATCCAAAACGTTTTTTTTGTAAATCTCTTACCTCTTTTTCCTTATTATACAATTCATCTTCTCTCTTCTTTTTTAAATCATCACTAAGCATTACCTGCTCAGCATCAAAGTCTTTATACATTTTATCCAGTTCAGTTTGTTTCCTTTCAATCTCCTGCTGCCATTGTGCACTAAACTGGTTAAGCTTGGTTTGAGATTCTTTATACTCCGGCAGTTTCTCCAGAATATATTTTGAGTCTATCACTGCATAACGTTGTGCAGTAGCAACAAACCCAATCAAAAAAATGCTGTAAGCAACCAATAATAACTTTTTCAATGTCATAATTTTTTATGGTTAAAAATATCTAAGTGGTAAAACTTTATTTTTCTTCGTTTAAAATAACCTGCTTATTAGCACAATATTTACATTTTACGTGCCAATTATCAAAGCAGTCCCGTTTAATTCCCAAAAGGTAGTTTTAAATATTTGTTTGTATTTGGTAAAGCTTACTGCGGCTCCTGCCCTAGCATAAAGGTAAACTTGTAAGCACTTTTTATAGGTTCTCCTGGTTTAATCCTATCAAATCCTAAACCATAGTCAAACCCTAACAAACCAAACATCGGCAAAAAGAAACGCATGCCCACACCGGCAGAACGACGTAATTTAAATGGATTGTATTCTTTAAAACTATACCATCCATTAGCGGCTTCAAAAAATGCCAGTCCATATATTGTACTGCTGGCACTGGTGCTAAATGGATATCTTAACTCTAATGTATATTTATTATAGATTGTAAAAAACTGAGAAGGGGTGGTATTTTCCGGGTTCACTTTAGGATCGGAACTGGAGTAGATAGGATAGCCCCTGTGTGCAATAATATCATAACCTAACAAGGCAAAGTTGTTACTAAGGCCGGCATCACCTAACTGAAACCTTTCAAAAGGGGATACTTCTTTGTCTTTATTATACTTACCAATAAAGCCATATTTGGCAGCAGCTTTTAAAATAAACTGACGGTTTTTATCTGCTCCTTTTGCTGTTCCAATTGGAATATAATATTCACCGGAAAATAACCATTTATGAAATTCCGGATACCTGAATTCATTATCCGTTTTCTTTACAATGCCCATTAACGAGTAGGGTAATGTAAACTGAACGCTCGATAAAAAATTAGAGCCACCGGTTGGGAAAATTGGGCTTCCACTGGTAGAACTGCGGGCAAGCGCAACCCTTAAACTGATATTGGTTGATACGCCGTTGCTTAGCCCGCCAAATCCGCTAACTGCATAGTTTCGTAAACTATATTGCTGAAAATTGAGAGAAGTAACCAATGAAAAATAATCATCCGGCCATTTTAATTGTTTGCCCAGTGAAATACTGGCACCGGTAATTTTTAAGTAAGAAGTATCTCCGCAGGAGCTGCAAAATTGCCCGGTAAACTGGTTGTACGAATTGGTTTGTTTGGTGTTGTAGATGCTAACTGAAAACGAGTTACGTTTTTTGCCACCAAGCCATGGTTCCGTAAAGGAAAAATTGTAGGTTCGGAAAGCCCTTCCGTTAGATTGTATCCTTGCACTTAATTTTTGGCCACTTCCGGATGGTAATGGATCCCAGGTTTTTTTATTGAAAATATTATTTATAGAAAAGTTATTAAAGGTAATACCAAGCGTACCGGTTAAGCCTATTCCACCGCCAAAACCTGCGGATAATTCCAGCTGATCATTCGATTTTTCCTCTACTCCCCAACTAATATCCACCGTACCATTGTCGGAATTTGGAACCACATTGGGAACAATTTTCTCAGGGTTAAAAAAGCCTAACTGTCCTAATTCACGTTGGGTACGAATAATATCTGCACGACTAAATTTTTCACCTGGTACGGTTCTTAGTTCCCTGCGAATTACATAATCTTTTGTTTTATCGTTGCCACTAATTTCTATTTTACCAATTGTTGCCTGCGGCCCTTCCTGCATGCGAATTTCAAAATTGATTGTATCATTATATACAGAAGTTTCAATAGGCTCAACCCTAAAGAACAGGTATCCATCATCCATGTATAAACTTTGAATATCGCCGCCATCAGCACTTAATTGTTTTCCCAGTCGCTTGTTAAGCACTTCCAGATTGTATATGTCACCTTTACGTATCCCTAAAAAAACATTCAGGATAGAATCGGAATACTTTGTATTACCTCTCCAAATAATGTCGCCGAAATAATACTTATTTCCTTCGTTCATTTTAATGTGAATATCCAGATTGCCCTTGCTGTTTGTAACAGCAGTGTCCTTAACTATACTTGCATCTCTAAAGCCCTGGCTATTGTAATAGTCCAACAGCTTTTCTTTATCTTCTTCGTATTTTTTGGGATTGTATTTTGCGGAACTAAATAATTTAAACCTAAAATAAGGATCTATTGCCTCTTTGGTTTTTGATAGAGACAAATAGCCATAATCTTTCAAATATTCTTTAAAGGTAATAGTATGAGCGGTATCACCATAAGGGCTTGTTAATACGGGTGGATGAAGGGTAAACCTCGACAATTCTTTGGTTCCTTTCATTTGCTTCTTAAGCTTATTATCCGGCAAATATTCGTTGTTGGCAAAATTGAGGGAGTTAACTTTTACTTTATTACCCTTGTTTATATTAAATGTAAGCGTAACTGCATTGGCCAATCCTTTTGCAGGCTCTTCTTTTAAACTTACTGTTAAATTCCTATACCCTTTATCAGCAAAAAATTTACGGATGGCATCTATTGCACTTACCTTCATGTTTTCAGTAACTACCCTGTCTTTAAACAGCCCCGATTTGGTATCTAAGTCATCTTTTTCACCTTTTGATACGCCTATAAATTTAAAATCTGCAAGCCTTGGCCGCTCCACAATAGCCAATTCTACATATAAATCTTTACCAATAAGATTTGTAAAATATACTTCCACATCGGCGATAAGATTTTGTTTCCAAAGTTTGGTAATGGCCTTACTGAATACATCTGTACCAGGTATTAATACTTTGTCGCCTACAGCTAATCCGGATATGGAGATGATCAGGTTTTGATCAAAAGACTTATTACCGGTTACCGTAATACCAGCAATGGTATATTCTTTTGGAGGCTTTGCATTAAATATTTCTAATAACTGTGGATTAATGGAAACCGGGGGAACGGTATCAACCTGTGCTAAAAGAGAATTACTGAAAAATGATGTTAATACAATCAATAAAAAGTTTTGGTAAATCCTGTGCATCAATGTTTTTTTACGAACGGCAATTTAATTGCAATTATGAAAACTATTTGTTAAACCATTGGCCAGCCCGGCCTTTATAAGATGGTGCTTATGAAGAAAACTCCTTTTAAATAATGGGTAAATATTAACCTGCAACATCTTCTTTATTGCTTAATTGTTCACCTGTTTTACCAAAACGCCGCTCTCTGTTTTGAAAATCAATGATGGCTTCGTACAGGTTGTCTTTTCTGAAATCGGGCCACCTTGTATTGGTAAAATATAATTCTGCATAAGCAAGCTGGTACAATAAAAAATTGCTGATTCTGTATTCCCCACTTGTCCTGATCATTAGTTCCGGGTCGGGAAATTCGCTGGTAGACAGATACTTTTGTAGGGTTTCCTGTGTAATTCCATCGGGTAAAAGTTTTCCTTCTTTTACATCAACCGCAATATTTTTTACAGCATTTACCAACTCCCACCTGCTGCTGTAACTTAAAGCCATTACCAAATTTAAACCGGTGTTTACACTTGTTTCCTGTAATGCTTCTTTAAGCGCAAGCTTAGCATTATCCGGTAACATATTTAAATCGCCTATTACATGCAGTTTAATATTATTTTTATTAAGCGTGGGCACTTCTTTGCGAATGGTATCAACCAAAATCTCCATTAATCCGCTTACTTCATTGGCAGGCCTGTCCCAGTTTTCGGTGCTGAAAGCATATAATGTAAGATATCCAATACCTAATTCAGCACAGCCTTCTACAATATTGCGGACACTTTCCACACCATGCAAATGACCAAAAAGCCGGTCTTCGCCTTTTTCCTGTGCCCAACGCCCATTGCCATCCATAATGATGGCAATATGGCTTGGAAGCCGCTGCATATCTATACTGTCTTTTAAACTCATACCCGCTTATAAAAATTCATACAAGCAAAGTGCTTGCGTGAGGGCTGCAAAAGTAGTAAAATTTAGTTGCAATAAGCGATGGGTGCAAATGTTAGGCTTTTACCAGTTTACCTCTGTAAGTATGCCCGTCAATAACTAACTGATAATAATAGATACCTGCTGGTAATTGAACAATGTTAAATTGTTGGGTATTGCTGAAAGCAGCCACCTTACTGCCGATAGAATTATAAATTAAAATTTGATTGGCTAATACTATCTGCCCGTTTTGCTGGCATTTGAATATTCCTGTACCGGGGTTAGGGTAAACAACAACTCCTGCGGCTATTAGGGGTATGGTGCTTCCTGTTGCACAGGCGGTAAAATTTTTAATAAACCCAGGATCGTCACCTAATCTTTTTGTAGTATAGCAATCACTGCCGTTAAATAAAGTAATGATTGCATTTGGACTGATGATATTGGGTAAATCTATCTCGGGCATGTTTGCATATTCATACAATTTGCCGGCATCATATACCTGCCATTTTAAATTGCCGGTTTTTGCTATTGCGCTTAATTTAGTAATGCAATTGCCTGATTTGTTTTCTACGGAAATTTTAAAATCTGCATCGGTACAGGCTTTTTTAGCAGCATACCACTGTACATTACTGATGTTGGAAAAGCATAAACGATACTGTTCCATTTTAAATGCCTTCCAAAAATAACCGTCACTGCCTGCCGGGATATCTAAATAAAACAGTGCTGAATCAGTACTGTTTACCAGCTTAGCCGTTACAGTGTTATTGTTATTGTCTTTAAATAAAAAAGCTGCGTTAATTGCTGCTGCTGTTGCATATCCCATGCCTCCCGGGTTACTGTTATTTATACTGAAATATACTTTTTTTAGTCCTTGGGGTACATGAAAGTAGCCAGGGAGGCTTAGTAAATTGTTTCTGTAGTTTTCAATGGTGTTTCCCAAAAAAGGCCCATTGCGGTAAAAGTAATTTCCGTTGGTAATGATGGTAAGCGCTACCGCCGATTTGTATTTAGTAGTAACCGTAAGTTTATAAGTTCCGGCTGCAGGTAAAGCGATATATAGAATGCTGGCTGTTCCATTCCTGTCTACAGAAAAATCTTTAACTATACCCGTTGTTTTATCTGTAGCCTCCACTGTAAAATTGATATATCCCATTTGCGACATGCCAAATTGAGGACTGTACTTAATTTGAAAACTACCTGCTTTATCAGCTTTAATGTCTATTTCACTTCTGCTGGCGTAGTCTTTTCCATAGGTGTAGTTGATGAAAACATCTATTTTCTCTGCAGGCACAAGATTGCTTTTATCAAAATCAGCCTTCATTATCGCAACATCCTTAAAAG
>JBBQEA010000205.1:0-8982 GCA_038320245.1 Chitinophagales bacterium
CTTTATATGTAAAGCAGGCAGATACCGCAAGCAAAAGAATTTACTTCGCTGGGTTTGACGAAGGAGTTTATACGATGAGTTATAACTCTGTAGCCCCGGATTATTTAAAAGGGAGAAGGGAAGCTATTATAATTTCGGGCCCAATAGGTGATATATTAAATAAAGGTGAAACTGTTATTGTACCCTGTCAGTTTGGCCTCACAATACAACAGGCAGGTAAGCCTGAAATAATTTTAAAAAATATTAATGGCGATAATACGAGTATAATATCAGGCGGCTGGACCCGGGCATTTCCTGGAACCCGTCAACAATACTGGATTGCCGGAGTTAATGGTGTCAGTCATTTTAATCTCGATCACATCAATTACCAATACTGGAAATTGCCATACGATGAAATCATTAGCCACTATTGTAAATATGCTGATAAAATATGGATGAGCAGTGAGCATTCAGGAAGCCTGGCCCTTGATACCAAAACAAATAATTTAAAAATAATTGACAGCAGCATCATACAATATTGCTGGGGGGCTGTACCGGTAAATAATCAAATCTATCTGTATGGTAACAGCGTCAGTGGCAAATATGCCAATGGAAAAAACAATGTAAAGCTGCTTGCCTACAGTCCGGCAACAAACAGTATTAGTGTACCTTTTTTTATTACACCATTTTATCACGGTGCAGAACTTGTAACCTTTGTTTACCAAAGTAAAAATGGAGAAGTGTGGTACAGCATTAATAATGGCAACGGACTTGTAAGGCAAAAGGCAGGGAGTAATGAGTGTACACAATACCGCAGAAAAGATAATCCCAGCCCTTTTTATTTTAGCTACCTAAACAAAGCTGCCGAAGATAAAAATGGCAATATTTATTTTAGTGTAAATAAGAGCCAAAAAATATTGGTTTGGAAAAATAAAGAGCAGCAATTTGAAACATGGCGGATGGACAGCCTCCTTGGCCGTTTGGACATTCGCTTTGGGTCCTTATCTAATCATATCGTTGACAGCAAACAGAACCTTTGGATCACTTACGAACAGCTTGGGCTTGTTAAATATAACCTTCAAACAAAAAAAGGAAAATTGTACGAAACAGATGATGGCCTTCCTTATAATAATTTCGATAACCTTGTAGCGGATGCTAATGATAATATCTGGTTTCCTACACCAAAAGGACTATGTTGCCTGCTGGCTTCCACTGATCAATTTGTAACTTTTACCCAAAAGGATGGCCTGCCTTTTAATGGTTTCGAAAACAGCTATTTGTTTTTTGACAAGGGTGACTCATTGCTTTATTTTAGCAAGCAAGGTTACTTGTATAGAGTAAATTGCTATGATTTATTAAAACGGAGAACCACTGCAACCGTTAACCTGGTAATTGATGATATTACTGTAAACGCTAAGCCCTATTTTTTTTCTGCTGGTAAACTACTACAACTTTTGCCTGATGAAAATAACCTACAGTTTTCATTTACCTTAATTGATATTGAAAATAAAATTAGCGAAAGAAATTATGAATTCTTACTAAGGAGCGGTAACAATCAAACAGACTGGCAAAAATTAGATGGTACCAGCAATTCCATTTCCTTTTATCATTTAAATCCCGGCTCTTATACCTTGCAGTTGCGCATGCTCAATGTTGCTACCGGCCAATACATCAACAGTAATATTTTTCAATTTTTAATTACTACAATATGGTACAAAACATGGTGGTGGCGGCTGCTGCTGTCTGCTATTATTATCGGCGTTATATTTATGCTGGTACGCTCTTATTACCTGCGTAAATTAGAACACCAGAAAGCATTATTAGAAAAGGAAAAAGCCCTTGAAGAAGAACGCATCCGCATAGCGGCAGACATGCATGATGATGTAGGCGCCGGCCTCAGCCGCATCCGCTACATCGCCACCGCCATGAAGGAGGGCAAACACATCAGCAACGAAGACATGGACAGGATATCGTTGCTGAGTGATGAATCGGTGGAGAAAATGAACGAAATAATCTGGAGCCTGAACCAGGGCAACCAACAACTGGCCGAGCTTATCTATCACATCCGCAGCCAATGCGCCGAAATGGTGATTAATGCCAATATTGAATTTGAGTGTATAATGCCTGATGAAATACCTGCTAAAACGCTTGACTGGAAACAGACCCGTAATATTTACCTGTTGGTAAAAGAAGCTGTAAATAATGCCGTTAAGCATTCAGCAGCAAAAAATATTGCCATCCATTTTGCAATTAACCATGCCTTGCACATTACCGTAAAGGATGACGGGAAAGGTTTTGATGTAAGTAACGTTCGCAAAGAAGGCAACGGGTTATTGAACTATAAAAAAAGAGTGGAGACACTTGGTGGAACTTATACCATTACATCTTTACCACGCAATGGAACTGAAATTTCTATTACCATACCGTTGGTAGCTTCCAAATAAAGCCAGCTTTTTCTATTTCAAGCTACCCAAACTCATACCTAACGAATGTTATATTTTTTCTGCTAACAACGGCTACTACTTTTGAAATTGAATAAGCGTATTTCTTTTAATCTCCAATTACACTTGTGGAAAACCAAGCGGTATAGGCCTATCCCTTTTAAAACATTTCTGTTTTGTTTTTTAAAGCTTTAGATATTAAGCTTAAAAACTTTATAACCCTTTCAGTTGGAAGGGAAACATTTTTAATCGCTCTGTTGATAATGAGTAAAAAGTTCTCACGGTTTGTGCAAAACAAGATGCTAAAGATGACGTGGACAAGGTGGGAGAAGATAAGTTAAATTCAAAAACTTCAAATAACGCTTAATTATTTTTTATGAAACGAATTCCTAGAACTAAACACGCTTTATTGTTTTGTTTACTGTCTTTATTTTTTATTGGTTGTTTTCCGCCAAAACCAAACACTTTGAGATCTCCGGCTTTTTTACAGGCTTTAGTAACTGTAACCGGATTGGCGGGCAATGACATGCTTGCAAATGATGCAGTAGTAAACAATATTGCACAGAATAATTCAATAAATGTAATAGCCTCGGCCACCGGAAACCCGGCAGTCACTAGTGTAACAATTAGGGGTAGCCTTACCTGGCGGTGTTTTTCAGGCGACCGAAACCACGTTACTGGTGTAGTAAATAACGTTCCTATTGCATTTAAAGTGAATCCAGTAGCATCACCTTCTTCAATGGATATAACTATCTCACCTTTTACACAAATTCTTACAACCTGTGGTGGGATAGCTCCGCCGGCAACTCAAAGTGCTATAGACATCACTGGTTCATTTGTGATTATTGCGAGCAATGGGAGCCAATCGGTTACAAGTAAAACATTTGTATTTAATTATACAGATATGGGAATGAGGCAGCCTTAGGTCAAAGACCCTAAGAAATATCTCTTATTATATTTCAATGCATTAAAGTACAAACTTGCTGAATCACATAAGTCTAAATAAGCGTTTATCTTCTTTAACAATAAAATTTTAAAAAAATGAAGTACTTACTTCTAATCATTTGCATTGCCTCCTTATCCACAAATGCTAATGCTAAAATATGGCGTATCAACAACAACGCCGGTGTTGTTGCTGATTTTACTGGTCCCGATGCCGCAGTTGCAAGTGTTACTGTGATGGATAATGATACCTTATATTTTGAGTCTTCGGCCAATGTTTACAATGGGTTCACACTCGATAAAAAATTAGTGTTGATAGGCTTAGGTTACTTTATAAACGGATCGCCTTCCAATGCTAATTTGCAGGCAAACCTCCATGAGGCAGTTCTCTCTAGTCTAACCATTGATACGCTTGGTTCAGGTTCGCAGATTATTGGCCTCAAGGTTGGAGCGGTCTATATAAATTCATCCGGAGCCGGGGCAGATAATATAACATTCACCAGGTGTTCTTTAACTTTATTTGGTGGCACTGCAACACCTCCAGTTGGGTTTAAGGCTCAAAATTGGATAGTTAACAAATGTTGGCTAGTACAAATCGTGGGATATGCTATTAACCCTGAAAACTGGCAGATTACAAATTGTATTATTACTCAAACTTTTTTCTTTAACAGCCCTAACACATTAAATTGTTTGATTAGAAACAATGTAATTACTGCAACTTCTGGCATCAATATCCTGAATGTTTATTTCGCAAATAATATCATTCCAGGTTCGGCTATCACAAGCAGTAACTGTACTATTAAAAACAATACAAGCACCAGCTCCGCTTTTACCGATCCTCTCGATTTAGCGAATGGAAATAACAACGTGCCATTTGCAAACGTATTTGTCGCAGCAACTAATGCATCCATTGATAACTATTACCAACTAAAACCAGGCTATGAAAATTCGGCCAATGCCGATGGCGAAACGGTAAATGGGGTTACTCCTAAGCGTGGCGCCTTTGCAACAGCAGACCCTTACCGTTTAAGCGGAATACCTAATATACCTTCCATTTATACCTTAACGGCGCCAGCAAGTGTCGCCAGTACAGCTACAACCATGCCCGTCACAATTAGCTCAAAAAGTAATAATTAATTGGTTTTTTAAAATGTATTTCATAGGTAATAATCGAAATCGTTCTGGCTTTTTAATTGATTTTAGTCAAAAGTCTTACAATGAAAAAATATTATTTCATAATACTGTTTTGTCTTTTTGAAGCTGTAGCTATTGCTCAAACCTTTCCTACAGATTATCCAACAGCGCCTGCAGCGCCGCCGGTAATTGTGCAAGTTGAATACTTTATAGACATTGACCCCGGGCCGGGAAATGGAACGCAGGTTCCACTGGTTGCGCCGTTCATTAATGTCACCGATATATCAGGAATGAGCATATTGGTAGATTTCCACGGTATGTTATCGCAAAACACACATACTCTTTTTATCCGGACTAAAGACGCAAATGGTTTTTGGAGCATTGTCAATTTCAAAAGATTTGACAACCCCCCGCAAGACCAAATTCCATACCCTGTTGCGCCAACAACGGCACCTTCAATCAATTACGTTGAGTATTTTATTGATAATGATCCCGGTTTTGGGCAGGCAACTGCCATGCTATTGCTACAATCAGGCGATGTTTTATTAGACAATAGGATTGTTGATTTGCCTGCGGGCTTAACACCAGGCAATCATCATTTTTTTGTCAGATCTACGCAGGGTAAATGGAGCATTACCAATCAGAAGGATTTTTTGGTTTACGTCAGCCCATTCACCTTTACTCCGGATATTATCAATTTTATCAATGTAGCTGTTGGTTATTCTAAGTTAGATTCCATTGTTGTTAAGAATGTAAGCACCACACCTAAAACAATAACCAGTATTGATATAACTTCTCCATTTACTACAACCTTTACCGGTCCACAAACTGTACAGGCAAATGGAGAAACAAAAATATATTTCACTTTTTCGCCAACTGCCCAGTTGTTTTACAGCAATACGGTTACCATAAATACCAGCGATAAAATCGAAACTATTACGCTACAGGGCGAAGGAGCGGCGGTTGCACCAGGGTGGACGTTAACTCCGGCGCCAGGCTTTAGTTATGGCAACGTGGCTGTAAACAACAATGTATCCAACACATTTGTAATTACCAATAACGGTAACGTGCCTATTACTTCACCCCAAATAAAAATTACCGGTCCTGGCAGTGCAGCTTATTCAGCAAGCATACCGGCAAATACGATACCGATTAATGGTCATGCGGATATACCGGTAACTTTTACACCACAAAGCGTATTAAGGTATGATGCGGATTTAGAAGTTATATCGAATAGTACGGCGAATATAAATATTGCAAAAGTTGCCATGACCGGAAACGGTTTTATTCCTGGCACTTCACCCGTTTTACAATTTCTTACAGCATCTCCCTTTAACGGTATCCAGGGTACTGACCCCGAAGCGGGTGGTCCCGGTGTTTATCGTTACAGAGTATTGTACAAATCATCAAACAACCTGCCTCCCCAGCCAGGTTATCCCAAACTTGGCTTAGACAGAAATGGAGATAGGGATTTTCTTGATTTGGATGAAGGGGAGTTTACAATGCAAAAAGTTGGAACTGGTACTGATTACGTATCGGGCGTAAAATATGAGTACGTTATAAATTTTCCAGGCTTTACAGCTGGCCTGGGATACCAGTTTTATGCTAACGATGCAAATGGCAATAGAATAAACATGGCCTACAAACAAGGACCCTTTATTTCGGACCAGGTGCTTGATTTGAAAATTTTCGCGAACGATATCTCCTTCAACAATTCAAATCCTTATCCTAATCAAAGTTTCACATTAACCGCTCAAATCCATAATGAAACTCCTTTTTCGGCTGTTAACGTGCCGGTCAGTTTTTATAACGACAGTGTCTTTCTTGAAAGCATAACGATCCCTCTCATTGCCGGTAATTCAGTAAAAGCAATTTCAAGAACCTTCAGTTTTTCTAAAGATGGATTTTATCCGATGAAAGTTTGGATAGATACTAATAAAACACTGGGAGAAGTAAATATTTTAAATAATTATGCTATAAGACCTGTTACGGTCGGGGATTTTAGTTTGCCGGGGGGGATCAATGTTACGTCTGCTTCCAGTTTTCAAGACCGTTGCGATGTCAGCAATCCATCAATGCCAAAAAGGGTTTATGACGTAATAATAAGCGGATCGGCACAATATTTTGGTACCAGTTCGGCCATTCAGCCAATGGTAGCAGGAGCACAGGTTCAAATTGAATTTGGAGCAAAAACTTTGTTTACTACTACCAATAGCAATGGTAATTTCAGCTTGTTAATTCCAGATGTGGGCTGTGGATCTTTAATTTCTTACAAAATAAAAGTCACTGATTTTACTTTTACCAGTTTCACAAATATCGGCAACATTAATGTTGTTTGCAATCAGGCATCTTGCGTGCCTCCTATACCATTGGTTAAGCCCGGCGTATTGAATATTACCTCCCTGCCAGGCGACTGTGAAGCTGTTGCTAATAAAACCACTAGCGTTTCTTTTACCTACAGTTACCGTGACAGAAATGTAGCATACAATTTTTATAATGAGGGAGATTATATTAGCCACGATACAGTATTAGTTTTTAAAAACGGGGTGGAGATATATAGAGATTATAATCAAAACAATAATGCCGCTTTAATAGGTCAAAGGATAACATTGTCTGTACCAATAACATTAACAGCTACAGGTTTAACCGGAATAACTTTCAAACATACTTACATATACCATGAGTTTAAATTTAATTGGTATGGATATACAGGTGGTGGAGGCAGGCCAATTTGGGCGCTGCCAAATGTAAATCCCAACAATACAAGTTTGTGGGATTGGGGTAACGAATGGGAAAAATTTAATGATGTAAAAGAGGGCAGCATAACCGTAGTACCAAATGTACCTAATCTTACGCTGGGCGATTTTAAACAAACCGGTATTGCAACTTTTAGTGTTCTTGATGCTAATTCAAGCTGTATAGGCGCTGGCGTTCACCACGTAAAAATATTCGATAAGCCACAAGGAGCCAGCTCCTTTTCGCAAATAGCAGATGTGGTGGTTAATGGACTTGGCGCAAGAGCTAACATACCAATAACCCGTACTGTTAACGGCCTTGGCCTGCACACCATAAAGATTATTACAGATGCCAACAACGAAATAACAGAAACCGATGAAACTGATAATGAAATATTGGGCAGTATTTTTGTTCCCTTCCCCGATCTAACCATCGAGTCAGTTCGGTCGTCGAATCCAAACCCCGCGGTTGGTGCGTCCGTTAATTTTAAGGCATTCCTAAAAAATACAAGAAATGTAGCGGGAACTTTTAATGTATCGTTTACAGCAAACGATATACAAATCGGTACAAAGAAGGTAGTTCAGGGGCTTTTACCCGGGCAAACTACCTTTGTTGTAAGCGATGCCTTTGCTGTAAATGACGGTGACAATAGTTGCCCTATAAAAATAAAGGCTTTTGTAGATGCTGACGACGACATAGCGGAGGGTAACGAGAATAACAATGTGGAATCCTTAATATTTGGTGCCGATGTTTTGCCACAAGTAACCGGTGCCGAAAAAGGATCAGCCAATAACCCTATAGAAGTCATTAAAGACTCTCGTACAAAAATTGAAATTCCGATACGGAATTTGGGTGCAAGAAACGTTTCTAATGTAAAAGTTACTTTTAAGCAAAATGGGCAAAATGTTGGGGAAGATATTATTCCCGCAATCTTACCAGGAACTGAGCACCCCGGCATAGCCGCTTTCTTTTATACTTTTTTAACGGCAGGAGATTTTACCATCCAGGTTGTTGCCGACATAAATAATACTATTTGCGAGGAGGATGAAACTAATAATAACCAAAACTTTTTTATAAGGGTAACCGATGGCAAACCCGATTTTGAGGTGTTATCACAATATATTTCTCCCAGCAATTTAAACCCGAATGCCGGGCAAAACATTACTATTGCAAGCACCATAAAAAATATAGGAACTAAAGTCTCTGCAGCAAATACCATTAGGTTTTTGGTTGATGATGTACAGTTAGGAGCAGATATTGCCATCAATGGCATAAAACCCGGAAGGGATACAACGGTGCTTGCAGGTGTTACCTATGCTTCACCATCGCCCGGTGCAAGAATTATGAAAGTTATTGTTGATCCATCTTTAACCGAAACAGAAATAAGGGAAGATAATAACGTTGCAACACGAGCCCTGGTTATTGGCAACGCCCCGGATTTTGCACGCAGCCTTCACCAGGGTATTACATTTAATCCGGGTGGCTTTACAATCGGCGACAATGTGGTAGTCAGCAATTACATACGAAACTATGGTGGCGAAGCTGGGTCTGCGTGGTTACGTATTTCCATTAAAGATGTAAATGGGGTAGTTGTAGCAAAGGATAGTATCTATTTTACCATAGGGGCAATTGACAGCGCTATTATTGGAAAAAACATGTTGTTTACCATTAATAATGGAAGCGTGGTAACAGAAATTGTGCGAAGTACACCGATAGAATTTAATGAATTCAATAATATCGACGTACTGGC
>JBBQEA010000206.1:0-8979 GCA_038320245.1 Chitinophagales bacterium
TAAGGTATTTTTTTGAGCTTTGTTTTTATACAAGCCTCTTTGTACACCCTGTCTACTATTGCTTTCTGGTGTGCTATTTCATCTACGGTACAGGTTACCGGTATCATAATTTCGGGGTATGCTTTTATGCCCGCTTTAATTAATTCACCTGTTGCTTCCAATATGGCCCTTACCTGCATTTCAGTTATTTCAGGATAGCTTATGCCCAAGCGTACACCACGGTGACCAAGCATCGGATTGTTTTCATGCAAAGCCAATACCCTCCTTTTTAACAGGCTCATACTAATGCCCAATTCTTTACTTAACTGCTGCAATTTTTCAACATCATGCGGAACAAATTCATGTAATGGCGGATCAAGTAAACGGAAGGTTACCGGGCGGCCATTCATAATGGACATAGTGCTCTTGTAATCTTTTTTTACAAACGTAAAAAGTTCTCCTAATGCACTGCGTCTTTCCTTTTCTGTTTTGCTCATAATCATTTTGCGCAACAGGAACAACGGCCTCTCACTTCCTTCTCCATAAAACATATGTTCTGTGCGGAATAGGCCAATTCCTTCGGCACCAAACTTCAATGCCTGTGCAGCATCTTTGGGAGTATCTGCATTGGTTCTTACGCCCAGTACTTTTACCTTATCTACCATTTTCATCAGGTCTTTGTACGATTGATTTTTATCCAGGTCAATATCCGTTAATGCCATACTGCCTTCATACACCAAACCCTTGGTACCATTCAAACTCAGCCATTCACCTTCTTTAATAATCACCCCATTTTGTGCATGAAAAGTTTTGGTATCGCTATGGATTTCAATATCGCCGCAACCAACAATACAGCATTTACCCCAGCCCCTTGCTACCAATGCAGCATGAGACGTCATGCCTCCTTTGGTGGTAAGAATGGCTTGAGCCTTGTGCATGCCATCCACATCTTCCGGAGATGTTTCTTCTCGTACCAATATTACCTGTTCGCCTTTCAATGCCCATTCCACCGCATCATCAGAAGAGAATACCACCCGGCCTCTTGCGCCACCCGGACCTGCAGGTAAACCTTTGGCAATTGGCTTGGTAACAAGTTCCACTTTTGGATCAAGCATGGGGAGTAATAGTTCAACCAACTGATTAGGACCAACCCTCATGATGGCCGTTTTGGCATCGATCATTTTTTCTTTAAACATTTCTGTTGCCATACGAACAGCCGCAATACCATTGCGTTTACCAACACGACATTGTAACATATACAGTTTACCTTTTTCAATAGTAAACTCAATATCCTGCATGTCTTTATAATGCTGCTCCAGTCTTTTCTGGTAGCTGAATAATTCTTTGTACTGCTCGGGCATTAATTTTTCCAGCGAGGTAAATTGTTTGCTTTGGTCGTTCATGGAATATTCATTTACCGGAGCCGGTGTACGGATGCCGGCAACTACATCTTCGCCTTGTGCATTCACTAAATATTCTCCATAAAATTTGTTTTCACCACTGCCGGGGTTTCTGGTAAATGCTACACCGGTGCAACTGTCGTCGCCCATATTGCCAAATACCATTGCCTGCACATTCACCGCTGTTCCCCATTCATCCGGTATCTTTTCTATGCGGCGATATTCAAAGGCTCTTTTGCCATTCCAGCTGCTGAATACAGCACCAATACCGCCCCACATTTGTTCCCATGGATCATCGGGAAAATCGGTGCCCAATACTTTCTTAACTGTTTTCTTATAATCTTTCACCAGCTCTTTTAGTTCTGTAACGGTGAGGTCTGTATCACTTTTATAGCCTTGTTTGTGCTTGATTGCTTCCAGTTTTTTATCCAATTGTTTACGGATGCCAACGCCATTTTTAACCTCTATGCCAGCACCTTTTTCCATCACCACATCTGCATACATCATAATCAGGCGGCGGTATGCATCATAAGCAAAACGTTCATCACCACTTTGCGCAATAATGCCTTTGATGGTATCTTCATTCAACCCCACATTCAATACCGTTTCCATCATGCCCGGCATACTGCGCCTTGCACCCGAACGGATAGAAACCAGCAACGGATTTTTTTGATCACCGAATTTTTTACCGGTGAGTTTTTCCATTTTAGCCAATGCCGCCGCTGCCTGCGCCTGTAATATTTTTGGATATGTTTTTTTGTTGTTGTAGTAATAGTTACAAACGTCCGTAGTTACCGTAAAACCTGGCGGCACTGGTAGTTGCAATTTTGGATGACCAGCCATTTCAGCAAGGTTTGCACCTTTGCCACCCAACAAATTTTTCATCGATTCATTGCCATCGGCTTTGCCGCCACCAAAAAAGTAAATGTACTTTTCGGCCTTTGTACTTTTTGCCATAATTATATTTTTTGTATAATGCATAGTTAGGCCTTGTTTAACCAAAATAGTGAAACATTGGTCATACAAAAACTTGATTTTTATCATTTGGGAAATGGGGATTCAGCAAAAAAATTACTGTAGCTGCGGAAGGGAAAAAACTAAGGGGAAAGTTTTTTATTGAAGTTTGGATTAGCACTTCTTCAGGTGCCCGTTTAATAGTAATGCCTGAATGGTGAGTATTATTTTCGTTCTTAACCAAATACGCAAAAGCCTTCTCTAATTTTTGTACGGTGAACTTTATCGGTTGCTTTCTATTTGAATGGTCCATTTAATTGCAGCCAACCTGTTTTTTATGCTGTTCAATGTAACATAAATAGCTGCTTCATCTGGTAAAGTACCGTACACCAAATTTTTAAAATCGCCGTTGTAAATTGTTTTCATTTCTTTCCAGACATTTTCCAATTCTTTAAACACAATCGCTTCACCTGGATGGTGATTTAACCATTGGTTATTGTTTCTAAAACTTACTACATCATCATTTGCTACTTTTAATAACATTTTATCAAAGGCAGTAGAATTGAGAAAATCAATGAATTCTTTTTGTTGCAAAAGTTGGTGCAAATCGTACGTGTGCCTGATTTTCTTTTTCAAATCATCTATCGGATTTTCGGTGTAAGAAAAGCGAACCAAACTCATTATTTTTTCGCAAATGGTTCTTACAGGTTCCAATACCAGCAAGTTGAATGGAAGAAGTCCGTATTCGTTTGCCATAGCTGATTGCCCATTATTCAGCATCATATTACCAACAAACGAAACAATGCTTTTGGTTGTGTAAGGTTCATAATAACCAAGCCATGTAGATTCCAAAACAATTACATCTCTAATTTGTCCGTAATTACCTTCAAATGATTTAGTGTAAGTATGTGCTGTTTTTCGGTTCATTCCCATTTTACGGGTAATCTCTGGGATAGCTACCTCAGGCAATGTTGATTCAAGGGTTTTGCTAATTGCCTTTAGTTTTGCTTTTAATTTGCTATCGGTTTCTCCTTCTCGTCTCAATACTACTAAATCAATATCTTCCGAAAATCGTTCTATCATAGTGTAGCATTTTGATAATGCTGTGCCGCCTTTAAATATTGTTTCTTTACCGATTTCATTATTAAAAATATTGTGCAGAGCATACGTTACCCAGTAGTCTTTCTCTACATAAATTGCTTTTATACCCATTGTTTCTGCTGTAAATTTTACGGCTTTTATATATGCTTGTTTATCCTGGTGAAGGATCATATTAAATTCCATTTTTTGATAGTTGATAAATCTGATTCTTTTACTTTCAATTTGTATGATGTAGATGGATTCAAGCTGGTTTGCAAAGCTTCTAAATTAAATTTATTTCCAAATCTATCTTCAACAATGGCTCCTAATAATGCTCTAACTCTTGGCGGGTATTGCAATGCATATTCAATTAAACTTTCAATAGCAGTTTTATCAAACTTCTCCATTTTAGCAGCCAATATTTTAATGGCTTTTGTGGTAGAAGTACCGGCTATGTTCCTTATATCTTTAATGGCATCTAAAATACCTAACAATTGATAATTTTCCTCTGTAATATCTACATAAGATTTTACGGTGCTTGTTTTTAACCACCCCTTTTCTATTTTTCTTCGGCTTCTATTGGTGGCTATTTTTGTACGAAAATAATTTTGAGTGGTAAGGTTTAGTCGATTGTACAATTCACCCCCGGTAATATAGCCAACCCGTTTTTTATCACTGTATAAAAAATTATTCAGTAAGGCGTTATAGTCAGGACCTAATGCACCAAAAACTGTCATTTCGGGTTTATAAAAAATACCTTTTGATACTTTTTTAATAGTCCCTTTCTTCTGCATACGCTCCAATGCCTTGGCTGCAGTGAAAAAATCACCGGGCTCAATACCCAAATCGGCATAGCCAAAAGGCTGGCTTTCTGGTATCTTTTCTATTGTTGTTCGTATTTGCTCGGCTACTTTCATACGGTAAATGTACAGCCTTTCTTTAAAATGTCAAGTTTTAGGTGCAGAAAACTTGACATTTATATTCCATGCTATTACCTGGTAACGATTTAAAAGCTTTCAATAATTTTATTGAGGGATTTTATTCTATGGCTGAAAGTTTAGATAGAAGAAGGTTTTGTAATTCATCGGTCTTATAATTTCAATACTCAATAACTCAATATGTTTTGTTACCGGTTTAATTTAAATTTGGGCATTAGTAACGTGTAGACACCGGACAGAGTCCGGCGCCTGATGATTCAACAATTGTTTGATCAGCAGATTTTTAGTAAACTTTTTTTACAAAAACCCCATTAACAAGATGATTTCGGATTTTTTTTGCAGGACGATGAAATAGCTATATTTTTTTGAAACTGGTTTCGTTTCTAGCTGCACATGCAGTAAGTATTCTGTTTAATTATTTATGCTCATAATAAGGTATCTCATCATGGCTCACCGTTTCCTGCTGCTGCCAGTAGGCTAATGTAACCACATGACCGTTCGGAGTTTTTAACAACCTGCCAAAGATGGCATTGATGGGATTGAAAGTATAATCAGTAACACCTACGGAAAAAGTTTCAGGCACTGGAGGTGGAGGAGGTGGGGGTGGAAGTTCTTCGCCATCGACTGCTTTTACAACAGGTTTTGCAACAACCTTTGGTGCAGGAGTGGGCGTTGTTACAACCGTAAAGCCATTGAAGGTTAACAGTTGCTTTAAAAACTCAATACGGGCGGGTGTTACATTCTTTTCAACAATGCCACACTTTACACCTTCCAGTTCTTCAAATTCGTGATTTTTATTGATGGCCATTTTCGTTTAGAAGTTTAGATTTTTTCAGTTTAGTAGTTTAGAGGTTTAGGAGTTTAGGGGTTGCAGTACTAAACTACTAACCCCCTAAACTCCTAAACCATTTCATGAATATAATCATACACCCAACTCAACAATCCAATCAGGATAACACCCGCAGCACAAATAACAAGTGCCATTTTTGTTGAAGGCTGGATATTTATTTTTTCAATTGGCTGTTCATTTTTATCCATAAACATCGACCGGATCACTCTCAGATAATAATACAAGGAGATGATCATGTTTAATGCTGCAATTAAAATGAATAGGTAATTAGCTTTAGCTGCACCTGCAGTTAATAAAAATAGTTTACCAAAAAATCCTGCTGTTGGTGGAATTCCGGCTAATGAAAATAAGGCCAATGCCAATACCCAGCACAATAATGGATTGGTTTGATACAGCCCTTTATAGTCATCAATTTTTTCTTTGCCTGTTTGCGATGAGATGGCTGCTGCTACACCAAATGCAGCAAGGTTAGAAAAAACATAAATCAAAATAAAGTATACCACTGCCGCAACAGCATCAGGAGAATTACCGCTGACGCCCACCAAAATAAAACCTACCTGCGCAATGGAAGAAAAAGCCAAAAATCTTTTGATATTCTGCTGCCTAACTGCAAAAAGATTTCCAACAATCATGGTGATGATGGATAACAGCATCACCATATTGTACCACACTGCCTGCATAGGTTCAAATACTTTGTACAAAACCGAAACCAACACAAACGCAATGGCACCTTTTGAAATTACCGATAAAAAAGAAGTGACTGCTATCGGTGAACCTTCGTACACATCGGCTGTCCATAAATGAAATGGAACGATGGATAACTTAAATGCAAAGGCAGAAAATAAAAATACAAATGCCATTATTTGTAAAGGACTGCCGGTAAGCAATGCAGGCAATGCAGTAAAGCTGATAGTGCCTGTGGCGCCATACATCAACGAAATACCAAACAATAAAATGCCGGAAGAAAAGGCCGATGATAAAATCATTTTCATAGCTGCCTCCGACGATATTTTTTTCTCCAGATCAAAATTGGCCATAGCTGCAACCGGAATACTCGCCAGCTCCAATGCTAAATAAAACATCAGGAAGTTGCCGCTTGAAATAAGGAAATTCATGCCCAGCAGAGCAGCTAACATCAATATAAAAAACTCCGGTAAATGTTGCGTCTTTTTAAACCAGTCTGCAAACAACAAGGAAATTAAATATACGCCGAGACTTAAAATGCTTTTCTGTAAAGTGATCAATGGGTTACTAAAATACATACCATCAAACAAGCTGCCTTCTGTATTGAAAAAAAATCCGGCAATAAAATTAAGCAGTAATAATAATTGAATCAAAGTGAGCAGGACGTCATTTGTCGTGCCTTTGCCAATTTTTATAAATAGTAGCAAAAAGATGATAAAAGTAATTATCAGTTCAGGTTTCAGTATCGTAAAAAAATCATTCATTCCTTTGTTATATTTATTTTACCAGCGATATTTTTTGCATAATTATTTCTGCACCCGGACTAATTAAATCCTTCAGCCAGAAAGGTGCAACACCAATAGCAATGATGCCAACCAACAAAATAATGGCCGCCGCCTTTTCATTCCAGGTGGCATCCGTTAAGTGATTGTAGCTTTCTTTTATCGGTCCCATGGCAGTCTGACTAACTGCCCGTAAAATATAAACCGCTGTTACCACAATGCTCATACAAGCCGCAATGGTAGCTACTCTGTGAAAAGTGTCCGGATGTTCCCAGGAGCCCATGAAGATGGTCATTTCTGCAACAAAACCACTCAGTCCCGGTAAGCCCAACGAACAAAATCCTACTATGAATAACACCGTGGTGATGAAAGGTAATTTCTTCAGCAACCCGCCCATTTCATTAACCTGCCTCGTGTGGGTACGTTCGTAAATCATGCCGATAACAGCAAAGAAAAGCGCCGTCATTAAACCATGACTCACCATTTGCATTACTGCACCTGTTATGGCAGTTTTGGTTAGCATACCGATGCCCAATAAAACAAATCCACAATGGCTTACCGATGAATATGCATTGATGTATTTTAAATCCTTCTGCATCATCGTAGCAAAAGCGCCATACAAAATAGCGATGGTAGAAAGTATAATGATGATGTTGGCATATTCTTTTGCGCCTTCCGGCATCATGTATGTTGCCACCCTTAAACAGCCGTAGCCACCGAGTTTCATGGAGATGCCCGCTAAAAACATACTACCGGCAGTTGGTGCAGATGAGTGACCATCGGGCACCCATGTATGAAAAGGAAACAAGGCAGTGAACACACCAAAACCTACAAACAATAAGGGGAAACAAATCATTTGCACTTTCACCGGAATGCTGATTTTTGATAGCGACAATAGATCAAATGTATGCTGACCGCTACCAAAATAAACGCCCAATAATCCAACCAAAACCAATGCAGAGCCACCCATTAGCATCAGCGCCAGTTTGTTGGCACTATACTCTTTTTTGCCGCTTCCCCAAATGCCGATCAATAAATATTTTGGTATCACCGCAATTTCCAAAAAGAAAAACAGCACAAATAAATCGAGTGAAATAAAAAATCCATACGCACCAAAACTGAGCAACAGCAACAGAAAATAAAATTCCTTCGTCATTTTTTCTACATTCCAACTAACCAGTACACCGGCAATTACAACAAAGGCGGTTAATAAAATCATCGCAACCGAAATACCATCAACACCAACATGAAAACTAATATTCCAGGACGGAAACCAATTGTATTGTTGTTGGAAAAACATTTGTGCTGTGTTACCCGCTGCCACTTCGTTCCTGTAAATAACCAGTAATGCAAATGCTAAAATCAACTGGACGGAAGCGCCTGCCAATGCAAGCCATTTTACCTGTTGCCTGTTGGGTACCAACAGCACAGCAATGGCGGAAAGCATGGGAACTACTATGAGTAATGTAAGGTTCATTTATAAATTAAAATTTCAAGTTTCAAATATTTTAAAACATTTTTTTTAGCCGGGCTAAGAAGCTTTTTGGGCCTGCATTGGCGTCGCAGCCGATAGCTATCGGCTCTTGTACATTTTTATTTTATGGCATCTTTAATTATGCAATCACAAACATGCCGCTCCTATGGAGCTTTTTTGGTTGTTTATTTTATTCATTTACGCTACTAACATTTCGCTCCTATGGAGCTTCATTGGTCTCGCCTTGGGCGAGTCACTCTTCTACAAAATATCAGTATTGAGCATCTCCGCATTATCGACCTCACCACCCTTCCTCCTCTCCAAAAGAGAGGGGGCGGTACTTCAGATCTTTAATAAACATTTTCTTCTACCCCATCATCGTTTTAATTAAAATCAACTGGTGCATAATTCAAATCAACTGTTGTAATTCAGCATAAATCATCTAACATCTTACCCTTGCCTTTCTCCTCCCCATTGGGGAGGCCGGGTGGGGCTGCCCTACTTCCACCCATACATAAATAACACCGCCAAACCTATCACAGCTGCCAAAAAGTAAATAGCATATTGCTGTACTTTACCCGATTGCATGCCCTTTATTTTTTCAGAAATTGTTTGAGTACCGTTACCAGTAGCATTCACCAATCCATCTACTACATTTTTATCAAACCATGCTGCCGGTCTTCCAATCAAATTGAACAATATTTTTTTTGTGACGAAAAGATATAGCTCATCAATATAAAATTTATGATAAGCTGCTTTGTACAATCCACTTAATGAAGCAGCAATTTTATCCGGCAGGCCATTTTGTTTTTTGTACATCGCCATGGCAAAAAATATT
>JBBQEA010000207.1:0-8976 GCA_038320245.1 Chitinophagales bacterium
CAACTGTTTCAAAATTCCAATGAAAAAGATCACCCCGTGCCGGTCCCAAAGAAACCAGCACGCCGTTTACAAATAGCTTATACCTGTTATCGGCTGATACATGAATAATAAAAGTCTCCCACTTTTCCGCAACTGTAATAACCTTTCGGAAATTATACACGCCATATCCCCGCTCATTACCTGCCCCTGCTGCTATCCATTTTGCATTCCACTTAACATTAAGTATAGCAGGAGAAATTTGCTGAGCACACAAAGAAATAAAGCACACAAAAAACAATAGAATAATAAGAAGATATTTCATATCAAAATATATTTCAGCAGAATTAATCGTTCATTATTTTTATCACCGGATATAAATTTCTACACTGTTTACCACTTTATGAGCAGCCCGGTTATAATAGCAAGCGCAATACTCATCAACGTTCCAATTACCAGGTATTCAGTTTTAATTTCTGGTCGATCTTTTTCATTAAAGCGAATAATTCCTTTTGCTGCAACCAATAAACCAATTGCAGCATACTGGCCAAATAAAACAAAGATGAAAATAATTATCCGTTCAATTATTCCAATCCATTTTCCTGCATTGGCAAGGCTTGCTGCATTTACAATCTGATCCCGCCACTGTTTGGTAAACTGACCAATTAAAATACCTGCGGGTGTTGTTAAAAAAAGCACAGCAGTTATGGTTTTCCAGATTACAATTTGGGTATTCAACTGTTGCCAGGCTAATTGTACATCTGTCCATTTAAAAAAGGAAAAATACCAGCAGATTACAATGACCATCAGATGTAAAGCCTGATCAATAAGAAAATATTTGGCTGTGGCTTTTTGATACGATTTCCATCCGTCAATTAAAGTGTGTGTTAGCCAGATAATTAATGCTACCAGCCAATACTGCCAGCCAATTAATAACCATGCAACAAGGCCGGTAATAAATCCATGCAGATATAATTTACCGGAGTAAAAATGTTTTTGTGTCCGATCTTCTACCCATGAAGTGGGCTGGAGCATAAAATCTGTAATGAGGTGTGCCAGTATAAGTTTGGTTAGCCAGATTGATTCGATGATCATGTAATTTGGTTGATGATATTTTCGTATTGCTGTAACAGTTTTTCAATTTCGGGCCATCGCCCGGCACTAACCCGCTGATTGATGGTGCTCTTTGATTTTTTCATTTTTGCAGCTACCTGCTGCTGCGATTCGCCTTTTAATAACTCAAAAATAACTGCTGCCTGTTTACTGGTCATTACTTTAAAGATGGCATTGATATAATCTGCTATCACCTGAAGACCGGTATTTGCCAGTGAATTGGCAGTTGAGATCACAAGCCTTGTATCCGTAAGCAAAATCTCATCAAATGCCCGTCCTGATAAAACAAAGGCTTCACTTTTTGCATTGCCTAATGTTTTAACAGGAGTGTTTACCATTCCGATACCGATACTAAACCGAACATCGGAGGAAGCAACTAAATTATTTTGGGTAATACTCATACCAGCCGTTCTGCATAGTAACGCAATTTGTAAAGCTTGCGTTGGTTCCTTAATATAAACCTGTAAACTATCTCCTCTGTAAAATTCAAACAAATGAGCCTCCAATACCTGCTGAAGGCTTTTAAGTAACTTCCGTTCATTTACCTTACCTATTTTGGTAGAGTTAACAATATCTCCCGTTAGTACTGCCCTGATTGCCATAACAAATAATTGGATGTATTTTTTAAATGTACGAATATTATTTAAACCTGAATAAATATTCAATTGTAATTACAGTTCGTATGTTTATACGAACTTATTTTAAATTCGTATAAACATACGAATTATTGCTTAATTCGTATGTTTATACGAATCGATAAAATCATTGAATTGCATGCATAAGATTAACCTCATTGATAAAAAAAAACCACTTGTACCAACAATTATTGAAATGGATATTTACAGGTAAACAGCATATGCTTATTTGTAACAACTAAAGTAACAATACAATTAGCATCGGCAAATAGAAAGGAAAATGAAAACTTACAAAGGAATGTGTTCATTGGAAGATGAAGCATTTTAATTGCAAGCGAAAAAAATTATATTGCGTTACAGGTATAGCAATTTTACTATTTAAAAACCAGACTCTTCGTACAAACGCAACCTGTTTTTTAATACATTCATTTCCTGCTGCATTGAATGCATACTGTGCAATAAATGTATGATGGTTTCAATGCCTTCCACATTAATATCCATTTCAAAATACATTCTAACAATACGCTCTAATTGTTCCAATTGAGCCGCAGGTACAAATGGATCTTCTTCAATAAAAGTGATATCTAT
The DNA here is from genome assembly GCA_038320245.1 of Chitinophagales bacterium. Taxonomy (GTDB): domain Bacteria; phylum Bacteroidota; class Bacteroidia; order Chitinophagales; family Chitinophagaceae; genus Ferruginibacter. The sequence continues at coordinate 2,313 of JBBQEA010000207.1, forward strand.
CAATCCGGACTCATACAAAGTTTGGATAAAGGATTGCTCGATAGCATGACTTGCACAAAATACTTTGGCTGGTATTAGCTCTGTTTGCATAAAGTTGTTTTTAAATTAAGATGCGGACAACTCCCTGAAAATTTCCTTTTGTTTTTCTGTTAAATTGGTTGGCAATTTTACCTGCCATGTAACATACAGATCACCGAATTCGCCTTCTTTTTTATATACCGGATAACCCTTTCCTTTCAATCTTATCTTAGTGCCGTTCTGAACTTCGGGCTTTACTTCCATTTTTATCTTACCACTGAGTGTATCAATAATTTTCTCCCCTCCTAATAAAGCTGTGTAGAGGTCAATTTCTTCTGTGCTATAGAGATCGTTTCCCATCCTCTTAAATTTTGTGTCGTTGGCAATTACAAAAGTGATAAACAGGTCGCCGGCCGGGCCGCCATTTCTTCCTGGAGCTCCATATCCTTTTAGCTTTATCACTTGTCCGTTCTCCACGCCTGCAGGAATAGTGATACGTACATTTTTGCCATTAACTGTAAGCGTTTGCGGATGGGTAGTATAAGCATCTCTCAGGCTAAGTTGCAATTCTGCGTTGTAATCCTGCCCTTTAAATTTAGTCTGACTCCTGCTGCCAGATCCGCCAAACATAGATGAAAAGAAATCTGAAAAATCCTCTTCACCATAATTACCGCCATAAGAACCTGATCCGGAAAAGGGCTGCTGCTGCCGGGACTGCCTTGCCTGCTCAAATTGGTCTGCATGTTGCCAATCCTTTCCATACTGGTCATACTTCTTGCGTTTTTCCGGATCGCTTAATACTTCGTTGGCCTCGTTTACTTCCTGAAATTTTTTATGCGCCTCCTTGTCATTTGGGTTAAGATCGGGATGAAGTTTTCTTGCCAGTTTCCGATATGCTTTTTTTATATCTTCTACAGATGCCTGCTTATTTACTCCCAAAATTTTATAATAATCTACAAAGTCCATCAGTTCAATTTTTGTGATACGTTATCGATGTAATGATGCATTGTTTTAATGATGCTTGAAACACAATAGTAAGTTAGTGAAAAATAATTTTTTTCACAGGTATTTTAAATAAATAGAACAAAAGAAAATACTTGTGCAATTAAATAACAGTATCTGGCTACTGTTCATCTTTAAAGTAAACTTTATAATAGTTCAGGTTCTTTTCTTCATCAAAACCTTTCTCTATAAAATCCTTGCTGCCATGTATATAAATATGAAAGTTTCTATCCAGTTTTATAACGCTTTTAAATATTCTTGCCTGCTTTTTTACGGCTATATCAGAAATTGAAAATGAATTATTAATAGGGGAATCAAATTCATCCTCATAACCTTTTTTGTAGTTTTTAAAAGCTTCAATACCTTCCGGATGTGCAATTACCTCCGTTGAAAATTCATCCATATCGAAATGATCTTTTTCTTTAAAATATTTTATGGAGCGGTTTAATAAATCTATCTTATCCGCCTTTGAAATATCATACCCCTCCTCTATTTTATTACTAACAAAGTCTTTGTAAACACTCATTACATTCTGCGTCTGGTTATAATTGTCATTCCGCACTTTTAATTTAAGAAATTCATCCATCCAGTAAACCGCTTCGGAACGATTGGTTTGGTCAACTACGGCTACCCGGTAACCTTCTGCCTTTTCAGTATTAAATACAAGACAACCTTTGTCTAATTTTTTAATATTGATGGCCTCCTGCTCATACCGTATTTCAAATGCTTTCTCCTCCTGAGACACAGTTAAATAAGGTTCTTTATTCTCCGATTTAAAAATACCGATAGCTTCCAGTATCTCTCCTTCTATTTGCAAGCCGGCAAAATGACAAACATACAATTCGCCGGATTTAATTTTTGGATGATTGGAGATATCATATAAATGTTTGGTGATTTGCTGAGAACATGGATGGAAATCTTCCGGCGTATTGAAAATCATATCAGCAAAATGAAATATTTCATTCAATTGTAAGTCGCCGGTAGGGTGAGATAAGCGGTATATTTCATTTACTTTTTCAAATGGCTGTAAAAAATATTGCATCAGCAAACTTGCCAGCACTTCGTCGGCTATTTGTACAGGCGTTTCAGATATTGTTATTGGTTCATCCAATAGTTTATTTCCTACCTTATGAATAGATAATTGCGTAAGGGTTGCTTCAAAAAAGGTTATCATGTGTTGTTTTGTTGACTAAAAAAGTACATCTGGCTAACTATATCTATTTAAAATTAAATGAATCGCAATTTAGGTACAGTTTTTTTAAAAACTAACTATAATAAAACTGACAAGTTATACTATATTTTTTAAGCGTAATTTTTAAAATACGACTTTAATAATGTAGTAACAACAAGATATATAAGCTATAATATCTTTAGGTATATCACATTAAACAAAAAAAAACATGAGGGAATTTTACAGGTAAAAATTTATTTAAAAAAATTATCAGTAAGATGCTGTTATCAATTAATGGCAGGGTATTTGGAACATCTATCACAAACCGTACAGTTATAGCCAATACATCTACTCAATTTTTTTAAAACTACCTGCTTACAATAAGCAGTGTTACTGAATTAAAAATAAAAGAATTTTTTTTAAATTTAAACCTACCGAACTTTTTGATGTCTGTTACCATATGTTCAAAAAGGAATTACACATTCTTTACTTTAAAAACTTTTTTACAATTTAAAATTCACTCTATGAAATCAACTAAAAAAATGTTTGTTAGATTGGGCATTGTCGCCCTTAGCATATCAGCAATTTTGGTAGCTTGTCAAAAAGAAAACTCCACAGTAAATAACCCCAATAGCGCAAAGCAACTGTCTTTGTATTTAACAGATGATCCCTGCCAGTTCGATTCTGTTTTTATTGACATTCGTACTGTGGAAGTAAAAATTGACACCAATAAAGAACATATGGATAATGATCATTTTGGCGATAATGATGACGACAGAGAAAATGATCATAAAGGCCATGATGGATTTGGCAAATGGGATACGCTTACTTTCAACGCTGGCATCTACAACGTTTTAAGGCTTCGCAACGGCATCGATACGTTATTGGGTACTGCCAATTTACCTGCAGGGGCAATCAGAAAAATCAGATTGACTTTAGGTACAAACAATTCGTTGGTAAAGGATGGAGTATCAAGCCCGCTGTCCATGCTTGCTGGCATCAATAAATATGTATATATAAAAATCCATAAAGAACATGAAGATAAAATTAATGAAAACCATTCGGCTATGTGGATTGATTTTGATGTTTGCGAATCTATTAAAATTATTAACGGCCAATATTATTTAAAACCAGTTTGTAAACCTTTTGGCATGAAGAATTTTGCAAGAATTGAAGGCAAAGTTTTTCCTGCTGCTGCAAATGCTTTTGTGAGAGTTTATAATTCAACTGAATCTGCAACTGCCTCGCCGGAAGAGGATGGAGAATATAAAGTAAGAGGCTTGCACGAGGGAATGTTCAATATTACTTTTCAGGGGTCAAACGGATACAAGGATACTACCATAACAAATATCCAGTTATTAAAAGGCGAGGAAGTTAAAATCCCTGCTATTACGCTTCATTTATAAAAGTTTAAACAACTAAAATAAAAAGGCCGGAAATTATATCCGGCTTTTTTTTTAATCTCAAAAAAAGCCTGGATTATAAAGAAACTAATTCTTCTTCCTTCTTCCACTCTCTATCCATTACAATAGTGCCGAAAGGTAATAGGGAAGCCAGTCCTGCTTTTAATAACCAAAGAAAGCTTTTACGATAATCGCCTTTTACTTCCCATGCCAATACAACAAAAGCTACAAATAATACTCCATGAATGCCTCCCATAATTTTAACAGCCAACGGCATATTGGCAAAGTATTTTAAAGGCATTGCTACAAACAATAAAAGCAAAAAGGACACCCCTTCTGCTATCGCAACTTTTCTAAACCAGCTAAATGTTTTTTTCATAATTTTTTATTCCTTAATAATGTAATTCATTTAATTTTTAGGAATTGCAAAGTAACAGTATTATACCCTCAACTGAAAGTTAATTAAAAGTGCAGACGGCAATACTGGCGACGCAATATTCCACCCCATTAAATTTATTCTTAAATGAAATAGCTCTATCAATACTCATGGTGGCTCTAAGTGATAGACTCAGTGCACATTTAAATAATGTGTGATAGTGCAACATACTTCTGGTGAAAACTTTTATGTAACAATTTACACTTGAAAAACTACAATGGTTTTACCTCCAACTCTTTTACATTGCCGGTTCTTTTTAATACACCCCATCCCTGTAATTCTCCTTTAATTGCTTTATTAAAAGATTTGATGATAATATAATACATCAATTGACGGTAAACCAGTCTCTGCGGTATCATCCAGATGAGCTTTTTATAATCCTCTTTTTCAAAGGCAAATGCAAGGGCCGCACCCGCCACATCTACCAGCGTAAAAATGAAATAATACTTTATTATAAAGCCAATATCTGCCTGTATAATACCAAGCCCGGCAGCGAGCAAACTCACTACCAGCAACAAGTCTGCAAGGGGTGCTAAAAAAGGAAGTATCAATTGATAAATTAAAATATTAGGCAATGCCACCATACCAAAATTTTTATACTTTGGATTAAAAACAGCATCTCTGTGTTTCCAAAAACATTGTATTACACCAAAGCTCCAGCGAAACCGTTGTTTTAAAAACTGTTTCATTGTTTCCGGTGCTTCTGTATAAGAGACGGCGTCGTTACAGTTGCGAACGAGGTAACCATTGCGATGCAATCGCATGGTAAGATCACAATCCTCTGCAAGGGTATCAGTTGTAAAACCGCCTGCTTTAATGATGGCATCTTTTCTAAATGCCCCGATTGCGCCAGGCACTACGGTTATACAATTAAGCAGGTCGAAAGCACGCCTGTCAAAATTTTGTGACGTAATGTATTCTATACTTTGCCAACGGGTAATCATGTTTACTTCGTTACCCACTTTTACATTGCCGGCTACTGCGCCTACTTGTGCACCTTGTACATTATCAGTGTTGAATTTTCTAATCAACTGGCTTACTGCATCCGGCCGCAGTTGGGTGTCTGCGTCTATACAAACTACATACTCGCTATTGGCTTTTTCAATACCAACATTTAAGGCAGAAGCCTTACCACCGTTGGGTTTAGTATATACAAAAACATTGGGGGTATTTTTAAATTCATTGTTCACAGTATCAAACGTACTGTCTTTACTGCCATCATCTACAAACACCACCTGAAGATTTGGATAATCTTGCAGCAATAAACTTTTAATGGTTCTTACGGCATTTATTTCTTCGTTATAAGCAGGTACAATGATGCTTACCAACGGCATGTCGCCAGCCATCATTACTAAAGGCGCAGCAGCCATTTTATTTTTGGCTTCTCTCGTTTTTTGCAACCATGCCAGCAGGGCCATTACCAACATTCTACCTACAGATAATATAATACCCACAATAAACAAAGCAAACAAAACATGGCTACCCCAATAGGTAGCTTCTGCAAAAAAGAAATTCACCTTAGATAACCAGCTATCCCGGCTTGGTGGCAATTTGGGCATCACATCATCCTTTGTTTTTCCCATCAAATCAGCTACTGTGGTAAATTTATATCCTCTCTTTTTAAAGTAATCAATAATTTGGGGCAAGGCATCAACGGTTGCTTGCCGGGTAAGCCCTCCTGCATCATGCAATAAAATTATGCTGGATCCTCTGCTCTCTACCTGGCTGATAGTTCTGGCTACAATTGAATCGGCAGTAACACCTAACTGCCAGTCGTTGGGATCTATACTTTCACCGATGGTTAAATAATTTTCTTCTCTGCTTCTTTCAATAGGTTCAAGCTCCTCATAAGTTTGTGGCTCACTATCCGCATTGTAGGGCGCACGAAAAAGAATGGTAGATCTGCCTGTAACACTTTCTATCAGCAACCTCGTCAATTTCATCTCCAATGCGGCACGCTGGTTACTCATTTTTGCTACATTACCATGAGTAAAAGTATGGTTGCCAATTTCGTATCCTAAGCTATTGATTCGTTGTAACAGAGGGATATTTTTTTCGGCCTGAAGACCTACTACAAAAAATGTAGCTGGCACATTTTCCCGTTGTAAAATATCCAATATTTTGGGTGTCCATTCCTCATCAGGTCCATCATCAAAAGTTAAAATAAGTTTATGTCCGGGGCCAGGTTCGGTCATATCCTCTGCAAATTTCTGAATAATATATCCGGACGGAAGCTCCACATATTGTTGTTCTGCAATAAGCATTTCAGTGGTATCTACTTCAATATTTATTTTGCCGGCCTGCGGCGATGCCACAATATTCAGTACTTCACCTTCACCATCATACCCAACATTATTCGGTATTATCGGGATGGTTTTGAGTATATCAAAATTAAAAGGATTGATTGCCAGCGATTCGTTGCTGAGATCTCTTTTGTAGTATGTCCACATTCTTGCATCTTCGCTACCCATTCGCCAAAGTGCAGTGCCGGCAGTTTTATATTCATCACTAAACCTAAGTACATTAAATGTAGTGGCCGCATCGGTGCACCATATTTCATGTTTAACCTGCGTCAATTCGGCACCCTCTCCTTTCACATCTTCCAGGTAAAAAAAATGACAATTGTAGCTGTCA
>JBBQEA010000208.1:0-8899 GCA_038320245.1 Chitinophagales bacterium
TAAGGATCAACTACCCTCGAATTATTAGTAGCGGTCAAATCAAAATTATTTTATCGTGTAAATTTCCATCTAAAGATATAATCACGCTCAAGCACTATAAACTTATAGTAGGTTTCGGGTATTTTATATTTATCCGATCCAATACTCCTTGGCCTTACAGCGCCAAATTGCCGTTGAATATCAGTTCGGAAACTAAGCTGTGATGGCGATAAATTAAAGTTAAAATCTTTTACCAAATCAAACCAATGGGTTTTTCTTTTCTTAAAAAATTTGATGTTTTTAAATGGCTCCAAATACTTTGGCTGTGGCGCAAAATTATATCCCAACCCTCCCCTGTGCCTGGTTACTTCATTGTTTTCAATTAGCGGATTGTGGCTCTTTGTACTGATGTAGGAATAACTAACATCAATATTGGAAATATCATAAATTTTGGGTTTACCGGTACCCATTTTATTTTTATGAACATTGGTAAAGTTGAGTGTTTTAGTACTGGTAAAATCCACTGCCGCCTGGCTGATGGAATCTCTTCTTGCACTGGTTTTAGCGGCGCCCAGTTTATCTTTTAGTTTTATATCCATATCAAATGGATCGTATTGGGGCGTGCTGATAGACTCTGAAATACCTGCAAAAACAGGGATGGATATTCCGGCGCTTTTAGGCAACAATTTCCCTAACTCCAGATTAGTCGCTATGTTATATTGAACCAGGTTATCCCTGAATCGTTCGTTTACTCTTTGCTCCAAATTACCAAATCCTGTAGTGTGGGTAGAAAAAGATGCAGTGACGGTTCCTAAGTCTGCCAGCGTCATATCAAGCCTTGCCATTGCAGCATAACCTTTATCTTCATTTATAGAAGTAAGCCTTAATTCATTTACCCACATCTCGCCGCAGGCGCTTGGGTTTCTGGCATTTTCAACACCTATTAAAATTCCCCGTATCTCACCAAGATTAGGGTCGCCCATAATAGAATAAGTTTGTCCATTGGACTGCGCCACCCTGTATGGTTCAGTTACAGATGCACCACTGGAGTTACGATCTGCCTTAATTCTTGGAAGCGTGGTAAGGTCAACATTTAAACTGTTAAGCACATTCCACAGCGAATCGTTGTACGCATCGGAGTTAGGATTTAAATTAGTATTCAATGGAGTTAAAAACAGTGGGATCTTAATTTCATAATAGTTGTTGGCAAAATCAGTTCCTATTCTTACCACTGCATTTAAATCTTTGTCCCGGATACTGGTAGGTGTTTTAATATAATTCTCGGCATGAATAAACATGGAGAGTCGGCCAAATTGTCTAAAATCTCTATTGGCAAAAGTTTGCTGTACACCTCTTGAATCGCCTTTGCCCAGGTTGCAAAAACGCAGCGACATACTTTGCTCGTTCTGTAGCAGGTTAACACCATTGTTACTTTGAACCTGCTGCCGCTGAATTTCCCTTGGGGTGCGATAAGGCAATGGTGAACGCTTGTCGTTTTCTTCAATATTAACACCATTTACAAAAAAATCCACATCGGTTGTAGGTGGCTGATAGTTACCGCTTGCATCAATTTTAAAAGGGAATCGTCGCCAAATATTCCTGGTTAGTTCCAATTTACCAAAGCGCATTACTACGGTACTGTCAAAATCAGTTAAATACATCCTGAAAAACCGTATCGATTTAAAATCGGGTATATTACCTACCCTCTTATTATAATTGGCAATGGGTATTCTAAACTGGTACCATGTTTCTGTGCGGCTGGTTCCATCAGGTAAATTATTGATGGCAACTTCTTTTCTATCAACGATATAATTATTTCCAATCTGCATCTGCCCGCTGGTATTGGGTTTAATGCTTACTATGTATTGAAAGTACTCTTCCGTTTCGTTCATGGTATTATCCCGGTTTATATCTTCTCCATCAGGATACAATGTTGCTGCGGATGAATAAATAGAAGAACCGTCATTTATCTGTGAGTTGCCCTGCGTATTATTAAAATCTTTGTAGCGTTTTACAATACCATCGTTTTCTGTAAAAGCCGGGTCTCTGTACCAAACATAATTATCACGGGAAGGATCAGCTTTAGCTTTTAATAATGCAGCAGGATTTAGTACAGTACTTAAGTTACTGATATAAGGCCCCATTTTTACATTTTCAGAATCATCATTCAAGCCATCCAAACCAACATCCTGGTACACCCTGTCTGCAGGGTCGTTACTAAATGCATTGGTTACCTGAATAGGATTCAAGGGCACTTTACCCCAAACCGAATTATCGGTAGGTAATATAGATTTAGGTGTAGGCAGGCCATTTTCATAAAAACGCTTGCCATCTTTTAAAATATCTTCCGAAATATTGCCCAAATTAAAGTATAATTTACCTCCGGTAGATTTGGATGCATCTGGTCTCGATGCTGTGTTTACATAAGGATCCTGCATCCAGAATTCAATGAATTCTATATTGGCTGTTTCAAAATCCGTTTGATCGATGTTACGCATCAATCCTCCCCAGCGCTGTTTTGGATTTTTTAACGTGTTATCGGAGTTAATGTTTGCTGGCTTGTCTTCAAAATTGTAAGATCCTTTTTCGTTGGGATAAAAAGCAAGGTCAAAAGTGATTAATTGATTTTGGCCGAAGTCCGTGGTTCTTAACGGAAATATTTCGCTTTGTCTTACCAGCCTGCTTCTTGGATCACTTAATTCTGCCCGGTTATTTCCCAGCGGATTATTAACGCCTTTAAATTGTTGCAGTGTTGGTTCAATCTGGTACCAGGCTATTTTAGATCGGTTTTTTCCATAATCCAATGAATTATTACTGCTTGCCTCCGGGAAAAGTTCCTGATTGGTAAAACCGCTGGTAGCTCCTTTCGGAGTAGAGGCCATCGCCCAGCTAATGGCAGGAAAACGCAAATCAATTCCAGATTTACTGCCTTCAAAATCGTCGATGTAAACAGTACCGCTGGAGCCACTTCCTATCTGTGGCGCATGTCCCGGACTTAACATAGCGCCTTCTGCATAAAAGTTCATGGTGGAAGGTACAGTGGTAGAGTAAAAAGGAAGTTTACCTAAAATTTTTGTAAGACGAGGCATTTCCTTTCTATAGTTAATATCCATTCCATACATGGCATTCTTGATGGGTTCTTCGCCCAGGTTATTCTTGGTAAAAAAAGGTCTTTCGCCCAATCTAACAATGGTTCCACCAATGGCTAACTGCTCTTTCAGGGTGTTTTTAGCCAGATAATCCAGCCGTAAGCCAAGATAATTTCTTTGCTGAATACCAAAGGCTGCATTGTTTTCAAAGTTTACCTGTACCGGAAGACCTGCATTTAAAATTGCCTGGTTGGTAATTTTTATAGTGCCTAAATCGTAATTAATATCATAATCATTGCCTTCAATCAATGTTTGGCCGGCGGCAGTAACTGATACACTTCCCCTGGGAATATTGTAACCGATGCTGATATCCGAAGAGCCGGAGGTACGGGCAGAACCTTTTAAAACAAAGCGGTTGAGGTTGGGGTACTGTTGTGCTACCGCCTTAATAGAATCGTACAGGGCATAGTACAAAGTATCTTTTGCCGTAGCAGGTACGTTATTGTAAATCTGTGCTGCAAGATCACGACCAAATGGTTCCAGCACCGGAAACACAATCCTGCTGTATTGAGATAAAACTGTATAACCCTCTACATAATCGAAGACCCCATCTGGCTGTGGATCCAGTTGGTTGTTAAGCCTATCAAGGTTTACCAAAGAAAGCAATGGCGTGCCCTGGTTTTTATCACCAAATGGTACATACCTTTTCCAACCCTGACCAGGCTCCTGATAAAGGAGGTTTATTTTAAAATCGGTAGGCGTAAGTGTACCAAAACCTACTGAATAAACATTTTTCATCATCAACTTCCATATTGGCAAACTGGTACGCTGAGATGTAGCTTTTAATAATTTAAGGAATAATATTTTTTGTGTAGCCACAGAGCTATCTGGCGGTAAATCCTGCGAAAATTCTCCTATCTGATAAATTTTTCCATTGTAGGAATATTGGTAGGCAACACCTAAAACTTCATCGGGTAATAAGGGCTGGCTAAGCGATATATAGCCTGCCTGTCTGTTGAAATAATATTGGGTGGAATCTAATTTACGGGCAAATATTTTTTCAAAATCCTGCACAGGAAACAAACCCAATGTTTGCAAATTGCTTACTATTAAAGCAGGGTTCCGGTTTCCGGGATTACTGATAATGTTTTTATACAAGTCGTTGGTTTCGTTACCTGGTAGCCCAAGTGGTGAACTTACTAATGTATTAATGATATACGGCGCCTGCGGATTAGGATTTGTTGCACTTGGCTGGCCACGATAAGCATCTCTTTCTCCTAAATCCATCAAGCCCACAATATCACGGGTATTGGTTGTGCTGCCATTTCTATTGGTTACCCAAACTTCCAACCTTAAAATTTGTACGGGTGTAGTTACAGCAGGAATTTTGGATAATACTTTATTGTAATTATCCTTAAAATATTGCCCTAGCAAAAAGTGCCTGTTTTCTTCATATTCATCAGCCCTAAAATCTATTACCTGTGCAGCAGCGCCACCAGCCAGATTTACACTTTGTCTCTGAGATTTTTGAACGGCTATAACAGAGGTAATATTTAACTTACCAAACTGTAGTTGTGATTTTAATCCAAACAATTGCTGAGAACCCGGAATAAAAGTGCTACGTGATGGAAACTGCACCGCACCAGCCTCAAATCTTTTTATAATTTCATCATCAACACCGGAGTAATCAAGTTTCAATTGATTATCCTGCCCAAAATTGGCCAGGGTATTGTAGCTGATGGGGAATTTTAATTTATCGCCGATATTGGCATTTACATTAACCTGGGCATTCATGTTAAAATCAAATCCTCCATTGCGCCTTGCCCTTTCAGGTAATGTTGGATTTTTAATATTCTGGCCCTGATAGCCTGCCATTATATCTACATTACCCTGAGGAGATATTTCAATTTTGCCATTACCAAACAAGCGGTTAAAAAGATTATCATACATGGATAGTTTGGGCTTAACCAGCTTACGATTCAGCAGGTTCATTGTATTGGCCCTCTTTTTAAAATAGGCAATTTCATCTTGCCGCCCTTTCATTTGCCAATATTCTTCAGAAGTATAAGTGATTGGCGTACGATAAAATTTATTACCGATTTTTTCATATACCGTGTACAATTTCGTTTTAAAATCATACACAATAGAGTCAGTAATATTTGAAGGCTTTTTAAAATCGAAAGTGCCGTTTGCATTACTGCTGACAAAATCTCCTCTACGGTCATGGATGGGGTAAGGCAGCGGCCCAACTTGTTTGGGGGCTGTAGTATCTACCGATGAAGTATTGGCTGGAGTTGTGGGATTTTGAGAAAATACCGGTTTAATCATTGCAAAAAGCAACAATACATGCAACAACAAAAAACCAATGCAATTTGGTAATAATTTTCTTTTACGAAACATCCGGTAAATCAGTTAAAGTAAAATTCTATCAAATTGCTTTTAGTGCTTTTTTTATGAGTTCTTCTAAATTGTTAATGGTAGGTTCTGCAAGGTTTATTTTTTGGATGGATGACTCTGCTTGTGGTTTTGAAATACCCAGTGCTACCAAGGCTTCTAACGCATCACGCTGCAAACTATTGCCCGGAGTGGTATTAATACCTGCATCAATAGCTACTTTCCCCACTTTATCTCTTAATTCCAATACCAGTCTTTCGGCTGTTTTTTTCCCTATGCCTTTAATACTTTCCAGCAACTTAACGTTGCCTTGAGTAATAGCTCTTTGAACTTCCTCGGGTTTAAGATGAGACAACATCATTCTTGCAGTTGCTGCACCAATACCAGAAACTCCTATCAATTGAACAAAAATCTCTTTTTCTGCCTTGTCGAAAAAACCATAGAATGTATGCCCATCCTCTTTTACCTGAAAATAAGTATACAATTTACCCTTTTCTGCATGTTGTATTTGTGCGTAAGTATTTAAGCTGATGTTAACTTCATACCCTACACCATTAATATCTATGTACACTTGCGCCGGACTTTTATAAGTGAATATTCCCTGAAGGTATGCGTACATAATAAATACTAAAGGACGAATGTAGTAAAATTCAGTTTAAGTGCCTTAATCTATGCTTGTTATATTTCCTTTATTTTTGCCTGTATTTTTAAAAACAATTTGTTTTAGTAAATCAAAATAGATAAAACCATGCCAGCAACAACAGCAGCTATTACCTCTGTAGGTGGATATGTTCCGGATTATAGATTAACCAATGCCATTTTAGAAACGATGGTTGACACCAATGATGAATGGATTAAAAGCAGAACAGGTATTGACGAAAGAAGAATTTTGAAAGGAGACGGACTTGCCACCTCTGATATGGCCGTACCAGCCGTATTGGAAATTTGCCAAAAGAGAGGTATTTCTCCGCTGGAAATTGATTGCATTATTTGTGGCACTGTAACACCGGATATGGTTTTTCCCTCAACAGCAAATATCATTTGTGATAAAATTGGTGCTGTAAATGCCTGGGGATTTGATTTGAGCGCTGCCTGCTCCGGATTTTTATACGGCCTTACTACAGGTGCTGCATTAATAGAAAGTGGCAGATATAAAAAAGTAATAGTTGTAGGTGCTGATAAAATGAGTGCTATCGTTGATTACACAGACAGATCAACCTGTATTATTTTTGGAGATGGTGCCGGAGCTGTTTTATTGGAACCGTCTACCGATAGCAATGGGGTATTGGATAGTGTTTTAAAAAGTGATGGCAGCGGTAAAAACTACCTTCACATGAAAGCAGGCGGTTCCTTAAAACCAGCTTCGCTGGAAACTATTGCTGCCAAAGAGCATTATATATTTCAAGACGGACAGCCTGTTTTTAAAGCGGCTGTTAAAGGAATGGCAGATGCGGCTTATGAATTAATGCAACGCAATAATTTAACTGGCGATGATATTGCCTGGCTGGTTCCTCATCAGGCCAATAAAAGAATTATTGATGCCACTGCAAAACGAATGGACTTACCATCAGAAAAAGTAATGCTTAATATTCAAAAATTCGGCAATACTACTGCGGGCACCATTCCACTATGCTTGTGGGAGTGGGAAAAACAATTGCACAAGGGCGATAAAATAGTGTTGGCTGCATTTGGTGGTGGATTTACCTGGGGCGCTACATTGGTGCAGTGGGCTTACGATAGCGAATAAATTATTTCACAAAATAACGCAAATAAAAAAGCCTTTTTTATCTATTAAAAAAGGCATTTTTATTTTCTATAATTTAGGAGAATAGCGCACCGGTAATCAGGTATTTCCTTAACAGGATTATAATTTTATCTCCTCGTCTTTTTCATCAAAAAAATGAAACTCAGTAAGTTGGTAGTTGGAGTTAGCAACCAGTTTGATACTTTGCTTGTATTTCCAGTTCCACTTACGGCGCTTGGAAATAAGGCCTTTAGTGAGATATGAATGCAAAATTGGATTTACCATTATGGTTAGGCCCCGATGCTTTTGCATAATAAGGTAACTAAGGTTTTTTTCAATCTCATCTTCCAAAATTAATGTTGATGAAATTTTTCCGGTGCCGTGGCAACCAGGGCATATTTCTGATGTGTTGATGTTCATCTCCGGCTTCATACGCTGCCGCGTAATCTGCATCAAACCAAATTTACTAATGGGTAAAACTGCATGCTTGGCTCTGTCGGTAAGCATAAAGCCTTCCATTTCGTCTGCCAGTCTTTTCTTGTTTTCCATCAATTTCATATCAATGAAATCAACAACAATAATACCGCCTAAATCTCTCAGCCGTAACTGACGGGCAATTTCCTCAGCCGCTTCCAGATTGGTTTCCAGGGCATTTTGTTCCTGGTTGTTACTTACACTTTTATAGCCGCTGTTTACATCAATTACATGCAGGGCTTCAGTATGTTCAATAATAAGATAGGCACCACTTGGCAGGTTAACCGTTTTGCCAAAAGCAGCTTTTACCTGTTTGGTAATTCCAAAACTGTCAAATATGGGTGAACCATTATTATAGTAAGAAACTATATCAGCTTTTTCCGGAGCAATACGTTGAATGTAGGCTTTGGTATCAGCAAAAATGGTTTTATCGTTTACAACAATCTTGTTAAACTCCTCTGTAAGTAAATCACGAAGCATGCTGTTGGTTTTACCCTGCTCGCTCAAAATCTTTGTGGGTGCAACTGCATTTTTCAGGTTAACCTGAATTGTTTTCCAGGTTTGTACCAGCGATAATAAATCTTCGTGGAGTTCAGCAGTTTGTTTGCCTTCTGCAGCAGTACGAACAATTACGCCAAAATTTTTTGGCTTCACTGCTTCAATTATTTTTTGAAGTCTGCGTCTTTCTTCGCTTGAATGAATTTTTCTGGAAACAGCAACAACATCATTAAAAGGGGTAATTACCACATAGCGACCGGGCAGCGAGAGTTCGCAACTTAATCTTGGACCTTTTGCAGCAATTGGCTCTTTTAAAATTTGTACAAGTACATTAGGACGGCCACTTAAAACCTCTGCAATTTTGCCTGTTTTAATAATTTCAGGCTCTACTAAAAACTTTCCAAAATCAAAGCCGGTTTCTGTGTGATCATTAATGGCAGTGTTGGTAAATTTTAGTAAAGATTTTACATAGGGGCTTAAATCGGTATAATGCAAAAAGGCATCTTTTTCAAAACCAACATCGATAAAAGCTGCATTCAATCCCGGAATAAGTTTTTTCACTTTTCCAAGATACAGGTCTCCCACAGCAAAGTTGGCATCAGCTTTTTCGTTGTGCAGCTCTACTAATTTCTTGTCCTCCATCAGGGCTATTTCAACCCCTTGTGGTGCGGCATTTATAATTAATTCCTTTGTCAAACAATACACTTTTTAAGAGAAACTA
>JBBQEA010000209.1:0-8896 GCA_038320245.1 Chitinophagales bacterium
ATATCCAGGCAAGAGTATTGACTTTGCAGATGAAGCAAGTGCAAAACCATCGCCGCTTGCGCAGGAGTTGTTTACTTTTCCTTTTATTAAAGCAGTTTTTATAGCCAGCAATTTTATTACACTTACCAAAACAACCGATACAGAAGACTGGCAGGATGTAATTCCTTCAATCAAACAATTTTTAAAGGAGTACCTGGAAGAAGGCAAAGCTGTAGTGAATGACGAAGAAGTTGCAGCAATGAAAACAGAAAGCAGCAATACTGTGAGTGCTGATGATGACGATGTGGTAAAACGTATAAAAGAACTTTTAGAAAATTATGTAAAGCCTGCAGTTGAAATGGATGGTGGTGCCATACAGTTTAAAAGTTATGAAGATGGCAGAGTTAATTTAATGATGCAGGGAAGTTGCAGCGGTTGCCCAAGCAGCATGATAACTTTAAAAGCAGGTATTGAAGGCATGATGAAACGTATGATACCAGAAGTGAGGGAAGTGGTGGCAGAAGCGGAATAGTTATAGAAAAATATTATAAAAAAATCCACCAAGGCTGGTGGATTTTTTTATGTTTTTTATTTTAAGCCACAGTTGTAAACTCAATACTCTTTGCTTTCAACTTTGATAAAATTTCTTTTCTTCTTCGCCGTGATATACTTAAAACGGTATTGTCAATTAAATATACTGCTCCCTTACAATCTATTTTTTTTATACAATTTGTATTTACTATATCCGAATTATGAATGCGAACAAAATCAACAGGTAAAATACCTTCATAAAATGCAAAACTTTTGTGGTTAATACTTTTCTATTATTTGTAAAAAATAACATGGTGTAGTTGCTGTATGCTTTTAACCGTATTATTTCGTTGTGGCTGTAATCACAAACTTTTGTAGAAGATTTTATAGTTATTGATTTCATAATTTTCAATTTTACTTGTGGATAGCTTTATTTATATCAATCGCAAACAAGCAAGAAATTTTTTTGGTTAAAATTTAGATTACACTTTAAAAATTTACCTGTCTATTTTTGTTCTTCACTTACTGTAATGCTATTTTTAGCAACAGGTCCATTTTTATCATTGTTTTTGATTTTTTAACCACTTTAATCCTCATAAGTAATAAGCATTTTGTAAGGTTTACCACCAATATTGGCACTGTTGGTTGCTTTATTCTTTGTAAGTAATCACAATCTTTACTGTTTTATTGCAAATATGATCGCCGGGTGTTGTACAATCCGTTGATTGGTTTTGGATATAGATATTGCCATCGGTATTTATATAATAGTTGTACTTAAATCTTGTATCGCTATCGTATCCATTAGGCAGCCACACGGTATTGCTCGCTATTCCTACTAGCGTATTTACGGATATTATTTTTAAAGGGTTAATACCGCCCAGGCTAATTGGTGCAATAGCATTTTTTGCAATATTGGTAGTGCCGGTAAGTTCTTTCATTTTAATCTTAGGTGCTGCTTCAGAAATATCACCTAGCCTTGTATAACCTGACACTGATAACGTGTCTGTAATTTTTGTGCTTGCAATTTTTGCTCTGCCATTTATATCTGTATTGCCATTTTTATACACTACTAGGGCATTGCTACGGGCTTCATCCGCAGTGCCATTTCCTAAAATTAGCAAAGGGTCGGTTGCTATCCAGTAATTATTGTTGGAACTGGCAATTGAATCATTGAATCTTCCTATACTTAATGATGAAAATGCTTTAGAATAAGTACTATGACCCATTGCAATAGAGTAATCTCCTGGAGCATTTGAACCGTATCCCATTGCAGTAGAAAAATATCCAGATGCTATTGTAGAAAATCCTATTGCAGTAGAGTAAGTTCCTGAAGCTATTGAACGGTTCCCCATTGCAGTAGAGCTGTAGCCTTTAGCACTCGTAGCTGCTCCCATTGCAGTAGAGTAAGTTCCTGAAGCATTTGTGTTAAAACCCGATGCAAAACTCCCATTGCCAATACTATCAGCATCCCAATTATTTCCGAAAACAGTACCCACTCTAAATGCACTTAACTCTGGCAACCACATCATTCGGGTTCCGGCACCGCTGATAGGCACTGTAAATGAAGCTGGGTTTGTTGTAACGGGGGTTGGATTTTTTAAAACCATATTGCCATTTTTATATACCACCATGGCGTTGTGCAGCGAATTAGATGCCGTGCCATTTCCTATGTAAAATAAAGGATCGGTGTTTACAAACCAAGTTGGATCAGAACCGGCAATGGTATCATTATACCGACCAATAGCTGTGGACATATATGATTTAGCAGTTGTACTATATCCCATTGCAGTTGAGAAAGCCCCAGAAGCTTTTGTGGTTCCTCCCATTGCTGTAGAGCCATATCCAGAAGCTATTGTATAATTTCCCATTGCAGTGGCATAATCTCCAGAAGCGGTTGTGTTATTTCCTATTGCAGTGGAGCCAAATTCAGTTGCATTTGTATTCTTTCCTATTGCAGTAGAATACCAATTAGTGGCATTTGCATCGATTCCCATTGCTGTAGAGCCATATCCAGAAGCGATTGTGTAAAAACCCATTGCAGTGGAGAAATCGCCTTTTGCCTTTGCATCAAAGCCCGATGCAAAACTCCATACACCAATACTATCAGGATTCCAATTAACTCCTGCAACAGTACCCACCCTAAATGCTCCCTTAGTGGGCAACCACATCATCTTAGTGCCCCCATTAAGGGTATCGGCACCAAAGAGTACTGTTTTGTTTTCAGCAACAGTAAATGGTGCCTGGGGTGTAGGCGTGCCAATGCCTACGTTTTGGGCATTAGCGTTAATAACTAACGAAATAAAAAAAAGTAAAAAAAATGCCTGTTTCATGTTTTAATATTTTGATAAGTTAATTTGGCCTAAATAGAAATTGCTGAAAGTGTTTGAAATATCTTTTTCATAATTTTTATTATAACAAAAATGAAACTTATTACCGTGCATAACAATGCCATAAATATGGGATACCTATAAAGAGTATTAGCAATAAAAAGAGAGAATTTATTTGCCCTTGTTAAATTTATATACAGCCTCTGTGGCACTGTTAACCTGTAGCTTTTTGTAGATATTTTTTATATGGCTGCGAACAGTTTCAACAGAAATATTTGTTTCTGCAGCAATCATTTTATAACTGTAGCCTTTTGATATGTATTGCAGTATTTCATTTTCACGTACAGATAGTTTTTCCAGTTCGGGCTTTTTTGCAGATTTATTTTGAGGGATAAATGCCAACACTTTTTTTGCTACGCTGCTTGTCATTGGCGCACCACCATCCAACACATCTTTTATTGCAGCTGGCACTTCTTCAAAATGTTTTTTCAATAAATATCCATTAGCACCTGCACAAATGGCATTAAAAATATTATCATCATCATCAAATACAGTAAACATAATGATGGGCAAATCCATGTTTTTTTTTCTTATCTGTGTAACAGCCTGTACACCGTTGCATACGGGCATATCAATATCCATTAACACCACATCGGGTTTTAATACCGCAATATCGTCTGTCGCTGATGTTGCATCGGGCATTGCTGCCACAATATCAAATTCGTTGTTCCAAAGCAATAAAGCCTGAATACTTTTTCGGAGGTTTTCGTTATCCTCGTATATTAACACCTTAATTGCCATAGCGTAAAATTAGTAACCTTTGTTTACCTGTATATCCCATATTTAGGGTATGGGTACAACCAGCATTATCTGTGTACCAGCTTCTGTAGTAGTAATTACAAGGCTGCCGCCAAGCGTTTTCGCTCTTTCCTGCATTGTTTTAGTGCCAGTTCCCGAGTTGTTACCTTTCCATTTACCATTATCATTTACACTAACTGAAATTTTATTTTTTTCGCTATTAATCAAAATTTTAACCGATGTGGCATTGGCGTGTTTAGCAATGTTATTTATAGCCTCCTTACAAATCAGCAAAATATCTTTTCTGTGTTGCATGGGAAGTGTTTTTTCAATAAGACTGTTATCGGCATCAATACTAGTATCAATATTTAAGGGTTCCAATGTTTGAGCTGCGTATTCTCTTATACGCACAATCAGGTTTTCTATTTTTTCATTATCGGGTCTTATACTCCATACAATATCGCTCATGTTTTGTTGTATGGCTTTACTCTGACTGGAAATTTGCTGCAGCAGTTCTTTTGCCTGTTGTGGCTGCTTCTCCAATGCCTGCTGCGATACGTTACTCAATATATTTATACTGGTAAGCGTGCTGCCAATTTCATCATGCAGGTCAGAGGCTATTCTGTTTCGTAACTGGTATTTTTCTTTAATACGGTTAATGCGCCGTTGCACAATCCACCCCAGCATTGCAGTTGTCAGCAAACCACAAAATAACCTAAACCACCAAGTGGCATAAAATGGTGGTGTAATGGTGATATAAAGTTTTATGGGTGTGGTTTTCCAATCGCCATTACTATTTGCCGCTTTAACTATTAATGTATAAGTGCCGGGCATCAGGTGATTATACGTTGCCATATTATTTTTTGAAACATTCCATTCCTTCTCAAGGCCTTCCAATATCCAGCTATAAGTATTTTCGCTTGCATTGGTATAGCTTAACAAAGCAAAATCAACTCTAATCATATCCTGCTTATAGTTTAGTATGATTTTATCGCCATCCTTAATTTTTTTAGCATAAGACACATTGTAAATAGAGAGGTCGTTAAAAAGCAGGTTGGTAGCATTAATATTACCGCCGTTACGGGAATAGTCAAACGTAAGAAAGCTGTTTGACTGGCCAACATAAAACCGACCAGAGTTTGGAGAGATGTAAATTCCCGGATTATTTGTATGGCTTATCTCGTATGAAGCTAAATTATAGTTACTGAAACTGTTTTGGCCAATTTTGTATTGTGCAATTCCAAAGCTGTTATTGCACCATATATTGCCTGCGTTGTCGGTAAGTAACTGGTCAATATAACAACTGTTTAAGCCTTGTTGCAGGCCTATTTCAGTAAACACTGTTTTGCCCACAGAATTACTTTTAAACCGTGCAATATATTCTCCCCTAAAGTTTGCAAATACATCGCCTCTTTTATTAGTTACTATATTCCTTAAATCAACCGGCGCACTTTCGTTGTATTGCCCTTGCTGTTCATTATAAATAATGATTGCCTTATTGGTTTGTACATCCAGCTTAATTATTGCAGCATTTTTTTTATTTGAATTGTCGGCTGTTAGCCAGATTTTTCCATATTCATCTTCTGTAATTCCGGTTATTGATTTTGCAATATTCTGTTCCTTTATTAGTTGGTTAACCGTAGTTACCGGAACTGCCTTTTTTCTGCTACTATCCATTACAAACAATCCATCATAAGTACATAACCATAAATTACCTTTACTATCTTCATAAAAACTATTTACCCACTCACCGTTTTTATAAAACTGTTGTTGTGCTTGATAAATTATTTTTTTTGATGTAATGCTATAGCCCAACAACCCATAATGGAATGTGCTTATCCAAAGTACATTTGCAGCATCAATATATATTGTAAATACTTCGCTTGGCAGTGCTGTATATTTTTGAATTATTGCCGGGGCAGGGAGTACTTTTTTTTGCAGCAAATCGTAAACGTAAACATTTTTATAAGGAATAAACATCCAAAGTTTTTCATCTTTTCCTGTACTGTTTCTTTCTGCACTTATATCTGCTATCGACATCAAATTAGCCCCATCGGCTATACTGCTGATATCTGTTTTTTCAAAAAATTGTGCATTAAAATCGTAGCAATGTAAACCTGTGGAGGAGCCAATCCATAATTTATTATCGAAAACATTTAACCCATAAGTATCTCCTTTTATACCAAGCGTGCTATTATAAACCTGATTATTAAAAGAGGTAAATTTTTTTGTTTTAATATTAAATGTAGTGAAACCCCAGCCTATTGCAGATAAATATAATAAATCTTGCTGCGTTGGTAAGCCGGTTTGAGTGATGGCCACAATTGTGTTTTCTTCCTTTTTAACATCCCGATAAATATATTGCTCAAACATTTTTGTTACCGTGTTAAATGAAAATAGACCTAAGGTAAAAGTACCCAGCCACAGTGTTTTATTATCATCCAGGTAGCTGCTAATGATTGCCACATTTCCACCATTATTGCGTCCACTTACTATAGTTGGAACAACGTATTTTTCTGATATTCCGGTTTTTGTATTTAGTTTAATAATCTTGTTATCGCTTGCCAGCCAAACCCATGGCCCGGCATCGGGACTTATAGAAAAAATGCGTACATGTATAACAGTACTGACTTTTGTAATACTGCCGGCACTCTGCAGTATGTTAGAACCTGCTTTACTAAAATACAAACCCTTTGCTGTTGCCACCCACATAATATCTTCCCTCTTATCATAAAAAAATGCCACGGGCTTTACCAGCATTTGTTCTTCGGCATTGCTGTTAATTTTTACATGCCTGAATTTTTCTGTTGCCGGGTCAAATACTTCTAAGTTTTGATTGGCTACTATCCATATCCAGCCACGCTTATCTACCTGCATTGCTTTACAGTAGTTATGAGCAATTGAATTGCTGTCTTTATTGTTGTGCCTAAAAAATTTAAAACTTTTACTATCAAACCTTGCTATTCCCTCGTTGGTGCTAATCCAAATTAACCCATTTGATGTTTTTACTATATCCATTGCCTCTTTAGAAAAAAAACCTTCTGAAACCCCGTAGTGTTTAAATATAATCTGCTTCGGCTGGCTATATACCAACTTGCTGGCGGTAAGTAAAATGCTGAACAACATAAAACAAAACCTGCAATAATAAATACGGGGAAGGAAATGCTGCATTAATATTTTTGCTATAAAATGTTAATGCTAAATTTAATCAGTATTTTCCAAAAACAGAACGATATATAAAATCATTACTGGTTTAGACCCTAAAAGGCAACATTGTTTTAATACCGGTAGCTTTATCTTTGTTTCACTGTTTTATAGATGAAAACTACTTTTACCATATTTTCAATTACGCTATTTCTTTTTATCTCCGGTTGCTCCATGAGTAATAATCCTATGCGGCACGAATTGAAATTACTGCAAAAAGGGATTCTAAAAGACGATACCAGCTTTGTATATCATCTTCCTTATGAAGAAAATAATACACATTTATTGGTACAGGGCTATTTTAGTATGTACACACATAAGCACAGGGCTGCTCTCGATTTTAAAATGAAGAAAGGCACCAAAATTTGTGCTGTAAGAGATGGCGAGGTTGTACGAATAAAAAAAGATGGAAATCGTGGAGGTTCAAATGTAAAATATAGAGGTGATGGCAACTATATTGTTATTCAGCATGAAGACAGCACCAGGTCTGGTTATTGGCATTTAAAGCACGATTCAATTTTTGTAAAAATTGGAGATGTTATTAAACAGGGAGATGTAATCGGGCTTAGCGGAAGAACCGGCTATACTTATTTTCCGCATCTGCATTTTATAGTTTGGCGGTATGACAAAAATGATAAATGGACACAGGTTGGTACACGATTCCAAACTCAAAAGGGAATCCGTTATCTTCGGCCTATGAGATTTTACAGAAATAAAACGCCAAATAATTGAGCATCTCCGAAATTTATCAACAATTTTTTCTAGACATTCAGCATACAACCTGGTATGAATATCTTGCCGTATTTTCAGGAATAGCCAGCGTTTGGTATAGCCGTGCTGAAAATGTGCTGGTTTATCCTGTTGGTTTAGTAAGCACCATTATTTATATATTTTTAAGTGCCCAAGGTCATTTATTGGGAGAAGCAACGGTGAATTTATATTACACCATCATGAGCATAGCCGGTTGGTATATGTGGACGAGGAAAAATCAAAAAGAAGAAATTATTTTACACATTAAATCTTCCAATAAAAAAGAATGGATTCAGCAACTCGCCTTCTTCCTGATTTGCTATATCTGTTTTTTTTCGGCACTTACTTATTTTAAAACAGCTTTTTTTGATGGCGTAATTCCCTGGGCCGATGCGTTTGCATCGGCAACAGCATTTACCGGTATGTGGCTAATGACAAAGAAAAAAGTAGAAAGTTGGTACTGGTGGATTGCCACCAACATTGCTTCCATTCCGCTGTACTTTGTAAAACATTATGTTTTTACCAGTGTTTATTATTTAGTGTTGCTGATTATGGCGGTTTGGGGTTTAATAGAATGGAGAAAAAAAGCCCATCTGTCGAACGGGCAGGCTAAACAACAATATGAGTTACTGTAGTGCATTAAACTATATGAAGCCTAATGAACAATCAGTTCATAAAATCTATCATGATACACAATATGGTTTCCCTATTGATGATGATAATGAATTATTCTGCCGCCTTGTGTTAGAAATAAATCAGGCGGGGCTTAGCTGGACGACGATTTTAAACAAACAGGAAAACTTCCGCAAAGCATACCATAATTTTGACATAAAGAAAGTAGCAGAATATAAAGAGAAAGATTTTGAAAGGCTGATGAACGATGCTGGCATAATACGCAACCGATTAAAAATAAATGCAGCCATCGAAAATGCAAAAACTATTTTAACCTTGCAAAAAGAATTTGGTTCTTTTAAAAACTGGCTAGCGAAGCAAAACCCAAAATCGAGAGAAGAATGGACGAAACTTTTTAAAACAACTTTTCGCTTTACAGGCGGTGAAATTGTACATGAGTTTATAATGAGTACCGGTTATTTACCTGGCGCTCATGATGAAAACTGCGCTATTTATAAAAAAGTTTTAAAAGCAAAACCCATGTGGAGTTCAAAGAAGTCAAGTTTATAAAACTTGACTTCCTTGCCAGAAAATTAAATGAAAAAGATTGTTATCATAGGACCCGAATCTACCGGCAAAAGCACTTTATGTAAGCAGCTTGCTGCACATTATAACACGGCATGGGTGAATGAATA
>JBBQEA010000210.1:0-8876 GCA_038320245.1 Chitinophagales bacterium
ATTTTATTGCAGATAGTGTAGTATTGAATATTAGCCCTGATGTGGTTGATCAACGCATTACCATACGCAAGAACAAAAAAATTAAAACGCCCGATGCTATAATAGCTCCTACTGCATTGGCTTACAGCTTTACCATTATTACCAATAACGAAAAGGATTTCGCTAATATTAGTTTACTGAAGTTTGTTAATCCACATAAATTGTACTAAATAACAAAGCCCTTAACCGGGAGTTTTGCTGTTCTTTTTAGTAACTGCTTTTTATGAGGAACCAGCAGATTTTAACAGTCTTTCATTATTAAGTCTGAAATATAGTTAGAAATTAATCTAACCCCATTTCTTTTCTTAACTGGATAATTTTTTCAAGCTCCATTACATCCAGTTGATCTTTTGGTCGGTTAACAGCTTTTTTATTTAAAACAAGTTGATTGATATGAAGAAAAGGAATATTCACATCCTCAATAGTGGCGATAGTACTTAATTGCAGGCATTCATCAAACGAATACCCCTCAAGTCCTTTCATATTTATTAGTAAATCCAATTTAAGGCCGTTGTTTAATCTGAAGTCGGTCCACCCTGGTACTATTTGCATGGTTTCTAGCATAAAATAATCTCCCATTTCACATTCCATAAATGCTTTTCTAAGTAGTGCTCTATTTTCTATTGTATCATCAATCCAAATATCCATATCTGCGGTAAAGCGTTGATGACCATGAAGGTTAACCGCATAACCACCCACCATAATATATCTTACACGGTTTGTAGAAAGTGCTTTCCAAAAACGGATTATATCTTCATTGAAAATGTCCATTAATTAAAGCTTTGCTTTAAAAGGTTGATGTTTAACTGTCGCATTTTTAAGCATCATACTTATTTTATAAAGCTTTGTTGCCATCAAAAACCTTTCAGTGTGAGACCGCCTGAGTGCGTCAATTAATAAATTTGTTTCTGCTTGTTGGAAGCATGCATCAGGATCATTTTGATATAACTCTCCTGAAGTTAGGATGTTTTTATTATCATCAATTTTCATACTGGCAATTTACAAAAATTTGTTCATGTTATCAGGCAATAACAGTTTGCTTTTCAAACTGCATTTTATGCAATTGATAGTAAGCACCCTTATGTTGTATCAACTCATCGTGAGTGCCGGTTTCTTTTATCTCACCCTTATCCAATACCAATATTTTATTGGCTTTGCGAATGGTACTTAGGCGGTGGGCTATTATAATGGAGGTACGGCCGGCAATTAGTTTTTCGATGGCATGTTGAATTAATTGTTCACTTTCTGTATCAACGGAGGAGGTAGCTTCATCCAAAATTAAAATTGCAGGGTTGTACAGCAATGCTCTTACAAATGATAAAAGCTGCCGTTGTCCTAATGATAGCGTGGCGCCTCTTTCCATTACATTATAGTCGTAACCACCTGGCAATTCCATTATAAAATCATGAATGCCGATCATTTTGGCCGCTTCAATTACCTGCTCTTTTTTTATGTCCGGATTTCTCAGCGTTACATTATCGTACACCGAGCCGCTGAACAAAAAGACATCCTGCAATACAACGGCTATTTTGCTACGCAGGTAATGCAGATCGTATTGGTCGACAGCAACGCCATCTATTTGAATGCTGCCTTTTTGAATATGATAAAGCCTGTTAATTAAGCTGATAATGGAGGTTTTACCGCTTCCGGTATTTCCTACAATTGCCAATGTTTGTCCCTGGCCAATTTGAAACGAAATGTCTTTTAACACGTAGTTGACTGTATCGTATGAAAACCAAACTTTATCAAAATGAATATTCCCTTTTAGTTGAACCGGAATAAAAGTGCTATCGTTACTGGCGCTGTCTTTATTGTCAAGCACTTTAAAAACCCTTTCGCTGGCAATCATACCCATCTGCAGCACGTTGAATTTATCTGCCAACAGTCTTAAAGGACGAAACAATAAGTTGAGACAAAGAATAAATGCAGTAATGTTTCCGGCTGCTTCTGCTTGTTGCCTTCCACCTGCCCACCAAACGAGCAGCCCAAGCGAAATGGCCAATACTAATTCAACTACCGGGAAAAAAACAGAGTAGGCAAATATGGAACGGACGTTGGCATTGCGGTGTTCCTTATTTATATCGTTGAATTTTTTAAATTCTCTTTTTTCTGCCGCAAAAGCCTGTACAATGGCCATACCGGTAATATGTTCCTGCACAAAGGCGTTGAGCGCTGCAACTGCATTGCGAACCCGTATGAAAGATTTATTCACCGTTTCTTTAAAATAGTAAGTTGCAACGATTAAAACAGGAAAGGGCATCAGGCAAATGAGGGTGAGTTTCCAATCTACAAAAAACATGTAAACCAACACTGCAACAATAGAAAGTAAATCTGCTACAATTGGTATAAGCCCATCACTAAAAATATCATTAATAGATTCAATGTCGTTGATGGTACGGGTGGTAAGGGTGCCGATGGGTGTTTTATCAAACTGACTAAGGTTGAGGTTGATTACCTTTTTGTACGTGGCAACTCTTATATCTTTTACAACGCTTTGCCCTAGCGAAGCGGTAAAAAAACTAAATACAAAACGGCAGACAGATTCTACAATTAATAAAGACAGTTGAATAACAGTAATACCAATAATAACCGATGCAGCACCATTCAGCCACCAAAAACGGGCATTTGGTTGCAAGCCTGTATTGATGGTGATTTGTATGAGCCATGGCCTAAGCGGTGAAATAACGGCCAGGAAAAGTGTTAGAAATAGAGACCAGTAAAATTTATTTTTGTACGGCTTTGCAAACTGAAATACCCTTCGCAATAAAGAGATATCAACTAAATTTTTTGTAGTTCCTTTTTTACTCATGAATGCGTTAGTTTGTAATTCGTTGTTATTTATTAATGCTTTGTCATTTTGTTTTTCCGCTAAACATGTAATCCTCAAATCACTCTAAACCTCTATAAGAAAACGACCCGAAAACAACGCAAATAATTACAGTCCTTCAACCTTTTTATTGTAAGCCTTAATAAATATGGCACCCAAATTTTTATAGGGAGGAATGTAATCGTCCCAGCTCTCTCTCATGGCTTTGTTTGAATCTGCATAAAAAGTTTTAGTAAGCGATGCCCACATATCTTTCCATACCAGTTGTTTACCCGATACAAAAGATTGATTCAGGTAATTGATGATGGGCTTGTTGATATCACCTTTTCCAATTTCTTTGGTAGATATAATGTGTGCATCCGGACTTACTTCCAATATTTCACTTAAGTTTTTATAACCACCGCAACTACCTAATAAAATTACTTTAGCGCTGCCGCTCATGCGTGAGATAGTGCGTGGCAGCCAATAACTGTGTCCACGGTGTACGATCACTGAGGGACTTAAATCTTTTTTTCTTAAATAATTTATCAGGTGTATTTGTGCAGTATCATCCAGGTTTTTATCATTATCCAAAGGGAGATTGGCATATATCCAAACCTTTTTTCCTTTAAGCGATTTTATTTCTACCCATTCTTTTAAAGTAGTTATTTTCCAGTCGTTTGGGTTAAAGGAATTTTTAAAAGCAGGAAAAAACTTTTTGCCATCTTCATCACCATAAAAAAATACCTGCTGAATAATACGACCGCTGTCATCGCTCACGTACTTGTAATCAAGTGAATAAATAGAAGGAATACCAATCTGGCTGGTAAGGTCGATACTGTTGTCATCTGCCGATTTAAAAATGGTTTTTAATAAGCCATAAATTATTTTTCCTTTACTATTATTTTCCTCCAGGCTGCGTTGCTCGTTTTCTTGTACGTTTTGCAGCATATTATGCAATAATTGTTTGTTACTAATGCTGCTATAACTATCAGCTACATCTACCGCATCTTCCAGGTTGCTGGCCTCGTCCAGGTTGGATACAAATGCTTTCATTAAAGTAGTGGCATTATCTTGCGGCATCATTTTTAGCATCGAATCCAGCTGGTTGTAGTTGGCCGCCATTTTTACAAACTTTTTAAAAAAGTCCATCTTTACGTTCATCAATAATTTATCTGCCCGGGGTTTGGCACCCAGCAATGTTATCAGCCTGGCAAAACTGTGTTTGTAGCTGGATGTGTAAATATCATTCTCTCCCAGCACAATCATGTAATACAATTCTTCGGCCGAGAGTGGCTCTATGGCTTTCATCCTGATAGCAATATTGTTTTGCTCGTGCAGATCATTGATGGGTGTAATAAAATGCTTGATGGCTTTGTTTTGCAACATATCTCTTAAGCCATTGGTACCAAACATTGCAATTGGGGTATCTTTGTTTATTAGTCTTTCGTAATACTTTATTTCAGTTTTTACAAGCTGTTTGTAATAGCCAACACTGTCATATCCATTGGGGCCATCGGTCACATACTTTTTTAAACTATCAATAGATTGCTTACCCTTTAGAATATCATCTAAAAACGGATAGTACCGCAATGCATTGGGTGTTTGGCTAAGTTTTGAAACAGCCATTACCATTGGGCTGGTATTACGCCTTATTAATTTTGCCTCCGGCGAAGAAACGGAAGAAGCATAGTCATACAATTGCTTGGGGTTATTGGTACAGGCTTCCAACACAAGACTGTCAGCAAAAGATTCGTTTGCAAATGGTCGAATAGTAGATAATATTTTATCTGGATTTAAGGCACAGAATTTAAGGTATAATATTTTTTTGCTGTCTTCAAAACCTGGATTGGTTGTAAATATTTCTGCAGTAATAAGGCCCACTTCATAGGGTACCGCTCTAATAAAAGGAGCCATACTTTGGTTATCGATATTGGCCTTTAAAATATTTTCAAAATTATCTACCAGCAAAGGAGCGTATGCAGGATTGAATTTTTTTGCTTTCCAGTTAGTTCGGAAGGATCTTATTATTTCTTCTACATAATTTAATTGTCGTATTTTTTCGTTGTTGGTAGGTATAGAAACACTTGATTCAATAAAGCAAAGAATATCTTTTATTTTCCTGTTAATGGCATCTGTTACCTGCAGGTTTATTTCTTCATTATGACCCACTTTTATAATACTATCAATTTTGCCATCAGCCTTGTCGCACTTTACCTGTTCTTCTTTTATCCTGTCGTAAAAACGAATTCGGTTAAATGGTATTACCAGCTTTTCACATTGGGCATTTATTTCAGTATAGCAAAAAAAGAAACATACAATCAGTAGAAAATTTTTCATATTTTTTTACCTTGAGGTATAGCAAAATTATGTGTTGCTTTTTAATTGTGGTGATACTAAGCCAACTGCAACGGCTTATTTAACAATATTTGGTTAACAATTTGATAATACACAACCCGCTTTAAAACCAATGCAATGATAACTGGTTATACTATTTTTGCGCCGCAATCAATATATGAGTACTGTTAAAAAAATTTTAATTGCTGATGACGAGCCGGATATTCTGGAGATCATCCAGTTTAATCTACAGCAGGAAGGCTACGAAGTAATCACCGCCAAAAATGGTGATGAAGCTATTGAAATGGCAAAAAAATTCCATCCCGGCCTGATAATACTTGATATAATGATGCCAGGCAAAAATGGTATTGATGTATGCAATATTCTTAGAATGGATGCTGCTTTTAAAGAAACGCTCATTGTTTTTCTTTCAGCACTTAGCGATGAAAGTACCGAGATACGTGGTCTTGAGACAGGTGCAGACGATTATCTTACAAAACCAATTAGTCCTAAAGTATTGTTAAGTAAAGTAAATGCACTCTTTAGAAGGTTAAATAAGGAAGGCCTTGATGTGGTGAAATTGGGAAACCTTACCATTAACAGGGAAAAATATCTTATCAATTTTGAAGGCAAGGATATTACTTTAGCAAGAAAGGAGTTTGAATTATTGGCACTACTTGCATCCAAACCCAGCAAGGTATTTTTACGCAACGAAATACTTAACCAGGTGTGGGGTACCGAAGTAATTGTTGGCGACCGCACAATTGATGTTCATATCAGAAAAATCCGCCAGAAACTAAACCTGGATTGTATAACTACCGTAAAAGGGGTAGGGTACAAGTTTGAAATATAGCAGCTGCTATTCCATTCGATAAATGATGAAGGCTGTATCTTAGTGTAAATTTAATTTATCATTTACAGGAATGTTATCAGCTAAAAACCTTTCTCCTCAACAATTATCTGCCACTACCGCTCTCATTATTGCATTACCCATTAGTACAGGTATTTACTATTTTGAACCTGTTTTTTGGATTGCATTGGTCTCTTTTTTAGTTGTTTTTTTCGGTTCGTTTGGATTGATTTTATTTATGGTGCAGCAGTTTGTTTATCGTAAAATAAAATTGATATACAAACTGATTTACCAAACAAAGGCCAGTAAAAGAGAGGAATTTTATTACAAAAATATTTTACCCCAAAAAAGTATTGACGAAGTTAGAGAAGATGTAGAAAAATGGGCTTTGCAAAAAGGATCAGAGATAGAAGTGTTGCAACAAAATGAAATATACCGGAAAGAGTTTCTCCAAAATTTATCGCACGAATTAAAGACGCCGATTTTTGCTATACAGGGCTACGTTGATACTTTATTGAACGGTGCCTTGGAAAACCCAACTGTTAATAGGAAATTTTTAAGCAGCACATCCCGTAATGTTGACCGCCTCGTAAACCTGGTAGACGACCTTGATGAAATTTCTCGGTTAGAGGGAGGGGAGCAATTGCTATACAGAGGTAACTTTATTATTCAGGAACTGGTAAAAGATGCGTATGATACATTGGCGTTAAAAGCGGAGGCAAAGCAAATACGCCTCACTATTAAAAAAGGCTGTGAAGTACCATTAACTGTAAATGCTGATAAGGAAAAAATAAGGCAGGTATTAATTAACCTTATTGATAACGCCATAAAATATGGCAAACAAAACGGAATAATAGAAGCAAGTGCTTACAAAATTGACGGCAAAAAAATATTAATTGAAATTAGTGATGATGGCGCCGGTATTGCTGAGGAGCATCTTGGAAGAATATTTGAACGCTTTTACAGAACTGATACAGCCCGAAGCAGAAAGGTAGGCGGCAGCGGATTGGGGCTTGCTATCTGCAAACATATTATTGAGGCGCACCGGCAGGTAATTCATGTACGCAGTGCAATTGATGTTGGTACCACTTTTGGTTTTACATTGAGAAGTAAAAAAGATTAATGCAAAACAGCTGTTAAATTGTACTTGTCTTTTTTATAATGATATACATAAAACTTTCTGGCTTCTTTTCCGCCCCGGTTTTGTACCATGGTATCAATGCGAAGCGGCGTAGCATTTTTTACAATACTACTTTTATACAATTCAGCATAATAGTTGGAGGGAATAATCATGTACAATTCCGTACTATCTGGTAATTGACCCCGCTGCTGGTTTAGCCAGTGATATTGATGTATATCTTCAATTGGCCCCAATGCTACTGTTTGCAGGTTAAGGGGCTGGCCAACATAAAAATCAATATGTGCGGCAGGAAACCATTTGTTGGTTACAATAATTGCCTGATTGGTTGCTTCGGTTTTGCCATGGGTGCTGTGGTAAATGCTATCGAATACCGGGGCAAATTTTCTCCATCCATACATGTCTAGCGTAAAATCATCTTCCCCTTTTTTTAATACATCCTGCTTGCCAAAAGTGCCGGGTAAAAAATTAATAATCACCATACCGGCCACAACAATTAGCAGCAACAAAACATTGGCCATCGAAAAAACTATTGGCATAACAGGTTTTTTAAAAAACGTCAATTTTTTTCCGGCAAAATATGCAGCAGTAAGCAGGAGTAGCGAAGCAAACGCAGGCCCCGTCCAGTGTGGTAGCAAATCTTTAAATAAAGAAACGCCTGTAGCAATAAAAATAAGGGGTAATGAAACCAGTAATAAGATTTTTTTCTGTGCCTGTTTTATGCCAAAGTGCCGGTGCCACAGTGCATATAAAATGGTAAAGAATACGATGGGGTTACAATATAAAATTTGTCCTCCGATAAAAGTTAATAGGCTTTCAAAATGCAAACCTCCTTCGGCAACATTTACCCTTTTGCCATGAAAGAAAAATGTGACGAAATTATTTTGGATGTTCCAGATAATGATCGGCAAAATAAACAACAAGGTTATGCCTGCTGCTGCATACAAAACCCAATGCGAAAGCCAGGTACGGTTATAGATGATAACATAAAGGCCTAGCCCAACCCATAAAAAAATGGTATGAATTTTACAGAGCATGCCAATGCCGGCAACCAACCCAAACCATAAAATATCTTTACTGGTTTTAGTAGTAATTGTTTTAGATGCTGTAATTTTTATCAGTAAATAAAGTGCAGCAATCCAGCAAACCATTTGTGGAGAATCGGGTAAAATAAAAGTGCCAGCTATGATACTGCCATAAATGGTAGCAGTGTATAATGCAGCTGCTAAAAATCCGGTGTAGGCGCCAGACAAGCGCTTGCCGCAAGCGTACATCAGCCAGGTGGCCCATGCACCGCAAATAATTGCGCCAAGCCTGATGGTAAGCCCGTTATCAATCCATAAATTTAAAGTAGTAAGCCGTATGAGCCAGCCAACCATGGGTGGATGGTCAAAGTAATTCCATTGCAGGGGATTGGCATAGAGGCGATAATACACTTCATCATTTCCCAACTCTGTGGTAAGTGCAACCAACAATCGGATAACAGTTGCGGCCAATATCAACAATAAAGTGTTGCGGCGATGGTTCAAGCAAAAATGGTTTCAAAAATGAATAATGGAAATCTGCCTCAAAGAAAAACATTTCTGCCCACAATGGTTCTTTAAATTATTGCAGCAGTCATCATTTGATTTTTTGCCGTTTAGGCGTTTGTTCGTTTTTTTTCTTTATTAACTCAAGGGATGAACGAATTAACGGCCATTTACACA
>JBBQEA010000211.1:0-8841 GCA_038320245.1 Chitinophagales bacterium
CTAATAGAAAAACCCCAGTTGTTTGTTCCATCCTGTCTTTGTCCACCAATATTATCGCCAAACACATTGTTGGGGCCTTTAAACGCCGGCACTACACCCAATGCATCTATCCAGCGGGCGGCAAAGGTGGTCAGCAACAAATTACCTCCTGCAGCCCGATAAGCTTTCAAAGAAGTAACTACCGTGTTATCATAAGCTATATCAGGAAGCGTTTGGGTCGCATCCTCATGCCACCAGATAACGCTGTACTTAGCAAGATTAGCGGTACCGTTTTTAATTGCATCCAGCGAAACGTATTCGCCTTTTGCATAATTGGCAAAGAACCAGTTGGCGGCTGCCAGTTCATCCTGGTTGCTGATCTCGTTTTTGCTTGCAGCCAATCCCAGGAAGGCTACAGGTTTATCTGCATTTTCGTCGATGGCAGTAACGGTATACTTTACACTTGCTGTTGCTGTTGTTACAGTAAACTGAACGGGATTTGTAAAATCAACGACAGTGCCTGATGCAGGGCTAATGGCGGCTCCAGTTGCAAGCGTAACAACAACTGAAATTTTTGTCATATCGCTCCCAGGCGGCACAATTACTTTTATAGTGCGGGTGGGCTCGTCTATAACACCAGAATTACCCTGTGCTTTAAATGCAAGAATGGCTGGTGTCTCGGTTGCGGTAACCGTAAAGTTTTTATAAACATTTCCATTGATTAACCTGAATTGCACAGGGTTGGTTAAGTTGACGGAAGTTCCGGAAGCTGGTGTAATTGAAGCTCCTGACGGGATTGTAATAGTAGGTGTAACCTTTGTAAAATCTGTACCGAAAGGTAATTGAATGCTTACGCTTGAGTTAGCTGTATCGATGGTGCCTTTTGTCGCATCAACACTAAAATCAATGATGTCAACAGGGGCTGTTAAATTTAACGCCATTCCGTTGTTTTCTTTTTTACAACTGAAGACCGACAGGAGGACTGCCGCAATAAAACTTATATAAACTATGCTAATTCTTTTCATGATTTATGATTTTGAAAATTTGAATTGTATTTTAATCTGCAAGCGAAATTTTTAATATGACTGTGAATTTCAAAGTTGATTTTTGCCTTTGCTAATTATGCTTCATTGATACTAATACCCAATGTTTTGTTTGTACACGCCCTTGCTAAAATTGATTTGGTTTTGAGGTATGGGTAAGTATTCATGTTTATTCTTCGTGAAAAAGCCGCTGTTTAAAAAAGGGTGCTCCACTTTTTCGGTGCTGAAATAGCTGTTTATTGTCTCAGCAGCTATACCCCATCGAACCAGGTCGAAAAAGCGCTGTGCTTCCTGGCCAAGCTCCAACCGCCTTTCAAAACGAAGCGCTTTCCTGGCCACATCTTTTGTCCAGGTTATGTTTGTCCCATTTTGATAAAGACCAGTTTTATATTTCGCCTGTAGATTACCATTGGCGTCCTTCAGCAATGCAGTGCTATTGGCTGCCCTCGCTCTCACTTCATTGATGATGGGTAATGCTTCATCCTGCCTGTCCAACTCTATCAATGCTTCTGCTTTCATCAGCAATACGTCTGCAAATCGCATTAATATTTTGTTTTTTGAATTGGGGAAAAAAGGCGGTGTTTGAATAAAGCAATCACAATCAGGAGATACATTTTCTTTCATGGATGCAAATACACCGTACACTCCCGGGTTTCGGTTCCAGCTTTCTTTGTAGATGTGTGCAGGCTCGTATTTCCAGTTATGCTCAGGTATGCCAACTGTATGGTCCAGACGGGGATCAATATTATCAGATGCTATATTTAAATTTTGGGCATTGTAAGTATCCAGTAGCGGCAATCCATTGATATCTGTTCTAAATGCATTCACAAAGTTTTGGCTGGGCTTGTGAAAATCACAGCAACCGAGGCCCTGCGGCACACTCAATGCATCACCATAATTTAACCTGCCGAATAAAGTATTGTCTTTCTGTGAAAACTGGATGGCAAAAATGGATTCAGGGCCGTTTTCAAAAGTGCCAGGCAAAAAGTTATTGGCAAAATCAGGTTCCAGGTGAAATGATGATGCAATTACTTTGTCAGTAGTCGCAACAACTTCCTGTAACTTTTGCACATCTATACCGGTAACATTGTATTTGTTATCCTGCTTGTAAGCCTGGAATAATCTGGTCTTTGCAAGAAAGCTATAGGCTGCTGCCTGGGTTGGCCTGCCCGCCTGGGTTTGAGATGCAGAAAGATTATCGGCTGCAAATTGAAAATCTCCAGCAATCTTTTCCCATAAACTATCATTGCTTAGTGCAGTATTAGAAATGTTTGCGTATTCATCCTGGGGAACTGTCTCATCTATGTACGGAACATTATAAAATAGTTCCTTCAGCATAAAATAATAATAGCCCCGCAGAAACCTCATTTCTCCCTGCCTTGCTTTCTTCAGCGGGTAAGCTTTTTCATCTATTTTATTTAAATAACCCAGGGCAATATTACTACGGGAAATTGCCACGTAAATACGGTACCACAATCCATCAATGGGCCATGCTTCCGGTCGTGTGTTAGCAAATGTTTCGATAAAATGAAATTCCTGGCCATCACCTTCATCCCGGCCGCCTTTATAGGCATCATCAGAGCGTACATCTCCGTATTGCCAAAGACTGAACGATACGTTGATATCTCCATTGCCCATTGGGGAGTATGCGGCTATTACGAACTTGTCTATGTTTTCCGGGTTGGCAACCTGGTCTGGACTAAGCACTCCCTTGGGGTTTATATCAAGTTCCTTTTTGCAACTTGATAAGATTGCACCGAACGTTATAAGTACTAAAAATATTTTTTTCATTGTTTTAACTTATTTTAGAGTGATATATTGATTCCTCCTGTCACTACTACCGGGTTCGGATACCCGTAAGACGGATTTTCCGGATCTAATCCTGTAAAACTCTTGCTCTTTAATACCAGCAGCAGATTATCGCCACCCACATAAAAACGGAGCCTCTGTATCTTCATTTTCTTCAATAATCTGTCGGGCATGGAGTAGCCTAATTGTGCGTTCCTGATTTTCAGGTAAGAGCCTTTTTCTATAAAATAGGTGGAGAACCGATTTTCAAAATTGTTATCGGTTGTAGTGAGCGCCGGGATTTCTGAATTGGGATTTTGTGGCGTCCATGAATTTAATAACCTGCTGCCCTTATTGGAACCTGTTTCTACAACACTCCAGAAATCACTGTTGTACTTTACATCATTTATAATATCAATGCCTTGTACACCCTGGAAGAAAACAGAAAAGTCAAAGTTTTTATATTGCAATGCGATATTGAGGCCATAGATGAAATTCGGATGCGGCCTGCCAATCCATGTTCGGTCGTTGTTATCTATTATCCCGTCGTTATTTACATCTTTATAGCGTATTCTGCCCAATCCCTTTCCTGATTGGCTGGCTGCGTCATCTACTTCCTTTTGAGTTTTGAATAAACCATCAGCTACATATCCGTAAAAAGAATTAATCGACCTTCCAAGTATGTTATCATTCAAGCCATTGCCACCATAATTGTTTACAACAGACTGTGGCAACTCTGTAATCTTATTTCTATATCCTGAAATGTTACCATTTAACTGGTATTCCAAAGCTCCTTTTTTGCCGTTGTATGCGAGGCTCACTTCCCATCCCTTATTATCCATTGAAGCGCCATTTACATATTGACCGCCACCTTCACCCAACACAGCCAGGTATGGAGGAAAAATCAAAATGCCGTTGGTTTTCTTAATATAATATTCAGCGCTTCCGGTTATTTTTTGGTTGAGGAAGCCGAAATCAACGCCAAGGTTGCTCATAGTGCTTGCTTCCCATTTGAGGTTTTCATTGCCCCGCTGCGTAATGCGGTAGCCGGATGGTAAGGTGCCGGAGTTCGCCCCTGCGATGTCATAAGCGGTACCGCTAGTAGGTCCATTCAGTGGATTTCCACCAGCATAATCCGTTACATATAATGAGTATGCAGCTACGTTGCTGATCTCCTGATTACCTGTTTGTCCCCAGCCATATCGCAGCTTTAGGTCACTGATAAACGATCTGTTAATGACATTTTTAAAAAAGTTTTCTTCGCTCACTCTCCATCCTAGGGAGAAAGCAGGAAAAGTACCAAAGCGATTATTGCTGCCAAAGCGGGAAGAACCATCCCTGCGTATAGTGAAAGAGGCCAGGTACCTATTATCGTAGCTGTAATTTGCCTTTGCGAAATAGGACATAAGTGCACTCTCAGAAGCTCCACCGCCATTGTCTTTTGTACCAGTGCCTGCATCGAGGTAAGTATAGTCAGGATTTTCAATTGCAAAAGTTTCTCTGCTTGCAAAAAATGACAGATCATTTTGCTTATAGAACTCTGTTCCAACTACTGCATTCACGTGGTGCAGTCCAAATCTTTTATCAAAATTCAGCGTGTTGGTCCAGTTAACTTTTGATGAATTTGAATATATCATGCTAAGCTTGTTCACATCGTTTACCAGGTAACCAGACCGGTATCTTTTTTGGAAACTTCTGAGTTGATAATTGCCATAATCAAGACCAATGCTGGTACGAAATTTCAACCCGTTTATGATAGATAAGTCAGCATAGGCATTACCAAAAATGCGCAGGTAGCCATATTTGTTTTGTTTATTGTCTTCCAGCAAGCGAACCGGGTTCTGGCGGTCGTTCATTCCACCAACAGGTCCGCCCCAACCAATGCCATCAATACTATGCACCGGCACTATAGGAAGCGCTTGCAAAGCCAGGTTGAGTACGCCAGGATCAGATACTTCAGCGGTTCGGTTGATCGTGAAATTTTCGCCAATGGTCAACCGGTTGTTAAGCAATTTATAACTACTGTTCATACGGGCTGAAATGCGATTAAAACCTGTCGTTTTTACAACTCCCTTATTATCAAAATACCCAAGTGAAAATAAGTAGTTGCCCTTTTCGGTACCATTTGAAATGGCTATGTCGTAAGACTGAATAACACCTGTTTTGGATATTTCATCAAACCAGTTGGTATTGGCAGTTCTTAATGTTTTAGCCGCATCCAGGTATTCAGGCAATAGCATCTTATCTAAAACCGGAATGCCATTATCCGCATGCCAGATATAGCGATAAGCAATATTATTAATATTGGGATCTCTTCCGGTGTTTACCGCTGCCTGCCAATAGGCCTCACCATAGCCACCGGCATTCAGTAATTTTGGTTGTGTAATATATGATTGAACACTGCTGTATGCATTGGCGGTAACCGACATCCGGCCAGCTTTGCCCTGTTTGGTTGTAATAATGATAACGCCGTTTGCAGCACGGGCACCGTAAATACTGGCTGCTGATGCATCCTTTAATACCTGCATGCTTTCAATATCGTTAGAGTTTAGTTCATGCATGCCTGCCTTGGTTGGAACGCCATCAATGATAAAAAGCGGATCGTTGTCATTCAGTGTGCCTACACCACGGATGCGGATAGTTGCCGGGGCACTTGGAGAACCGTTGGAGGTTACAAATACACCTGCTACCTGTCCCTGGAGTGCCTTCATAGGATTGGCAACAGCCTGCTTTTTCAGGTCATCAACCTTTACTATTGATACTGCCCCGGTTAAATCTGCCTTTCGCTGTGTTTGGTAGCCGACCACCACCACCTGGGCAAGATCGGCAGTGCCGGGCTCGAGTGAGATCGCCATATCGCCGGATGCAGGCACGGTAACTACCATCGGCTGCATGCCTACATAAGAGATAGTAAGGGTGGCTCCCGGTGTTGCCGTGATGGTAAACTTCCCTTGGGCAAGCGTCGTCACCATTTGTTTTTCCACCTGTACGGTAGCGCCCTGCAGTGGAAGTTGAGTGGCTTTGTTGATGACCGTGCCTGATACCTTTCTTTGTTGGGCAAACATCATGGCTGGTAGAAGCAAAATCGCCATGAGTGTCATTAATTTGTTCATAATCAGCAATTGTTTAGTTTAATGAATAATGGTTTGTAATAAGTCCATACTGATTTTTTGGTTTTTCATCATCCACCTGTTTGAATTGTGCGTTAGTAATTACTACTAGCAGCAGCAATGTAATAAGGCAAGACAATTTTCGCATACGCTTTTTTTTTGTTAATAGAAAAATGTTGATGATTTTAATTGGTCAGTTTTTTTTCAATTTGTTCCAACGAAACTCCTTTTGTTTCAGGCATTTTGGTAAGTACCCATATCAGTTGCAGTAGCATCATCGCTGCAAAAAATGCAAAAATTGGCCAGGGGTTGTCTTTAAAAATCCCGTTCTTTTCATCAAGGAAAAAAGGTGTTATGAGTGTAATGATGGCAGCAAATACCCAATGTATACTTGCACCAAAGGATTGGCCACTTGCCCTGATTTTATTGGGAAATATCTCTGAAATAAAAACCCAGATAACGGCTCCCTGTCCCACTGCATGTGCAGCAATAAACAGCAATAAAAAACTCATCAATAATACCGGACTTGCATGCCACGCAAAACAGATTGCCACTATTGCCAGGCTTACGATATAGCCTATAGAACCAATCAACAACAATTTCCTTCTACCCAGCCTGTCAATCAGATAAAGCCCTGCAAATGTGAAAATGAGATTAGTACCACCTATAGCAATGGAATTTAAGAGTGAATCTTTGGCTCCCAAGCCAATCTTAGCTAGTATTTCCGGGGCATAATACAAGATGAAATTAATACCGGAAAGCTGGTTGAAAAACGCTATCAAAAATGCCAGTGAGATGATTTTCTTGTGTTTAACACTAAAAAAGTCAGACGGCTTGCCTACCGGAGATTCGTGCAGGTTGCTTTTGATAATGGTATTGATTTCTGCATCCGGATCTGCTACCCCAATCAGCAATAAAGTTTCCTTTGCTTTTACTAGGTCATTCTTTTTGGTGATGAGCCAACGAGGGCTTTCCGGCACACCCATTACCATCAGTGTATAAATGATAGAAGGAACAGCCAATACGCCCAGCATCCAGCGCCAGTCATTGGCTCCACCTACCCCTTGTAAAAAGTAATTAGAAAGAAATGCAATTAATATTCCAAATACGATATTGAATTGATATAAGGCCCCTAATTTACCCCTTGTTGCCGGTGTAGATATTTCTGATATATAAGTAGGAGCCACCACGGATGAAACGCCTATTCCTATACCACCAATGAATCGGAAAAATGAAAACGTATAAGGATCTTGTGCCAAGGCAGAACCAAAAGCCGAAAGCGCAAATAATATCCCTATCCAAAATAAAACTTTCTTCCTGCCAAATTTCTCTGTGGGTATGCCACCAAATATGGAGCCAACCAAAGTTCCCCAAAGTGCCATCGACATAATAAAGAAACCATGAAATAAAGGCGAAGTGTGCCATAATTCTTTGATGGGTAAATTAGCGCCAGAGATTACAACTGTGTCAAATCCAAAAATGAACCCTGCCAGGGCAGCCACAATGGACCATTGAAATAGTTTATTTTTATTCATACTGCAACTCGTTTATAAAATCAAATGTAGCAGCATGCGGTATGGATTGCCGTTCGTTATTGTGTCAATATCCTATAAAATTGTATTTTTTCTTATTTGGGTTAAAACGCTGGTTATCATCTTTTTAAGTATTTAAAAGAAAATTATAAAAATTCATTTATACAATTTTGTAACATTATTTTACAAAATGATATCATTTTGTTTATAATAAAAATACCCGGCCGGAATAAAAAAAACAGGATTGAAAAAATTGAAACGATTTTAATAAGTGGGATTGAAGAAATTGTCTCAACTTGCCTGTATGTTTATTGGATTGCCACCAAAATATGATTGCTTAAAAAATATTGGATTAAAAAAAAGAGATGCATTTTTTTTATTCTTCTTTCTATTAATTTGTTTTTTTTCCTGCACGCCTGATAAATTCGAAAAAAAATTCCGGATAGGCTTTTCACAATGTGCTAATGATGTTTGGAGGCAAAACATGCAAAAGGAAATGGAAAGAGAATTTTCATTTCATCCTGAAATTGACTTGATTATCAAAAACGCTAATCTTAGTTCGGTAAAACAAGTAGAACAAATAAATGAACTTATAAAAGAGAAAATAGATTTATTGATTGTTTCTCCCAATGAAGCTGAACCGCTTACTCCGGCAATTGACAAAGTTTTTAAAGATGGACTGCCGGTAATTGTAGTAGACAGAAATATTTTATCTAAAAACTATACTGCTTTTATTGGTGCCAGTAATTATAAAGTTAGTTACAATGCAGGTGCTTATGTAAATGCACTTTTAAAAGGCAAGGGGAATATTATAGAAGTTAACGGTTTACTACAAGGCTCCTCGGCAGATATTGGCCGCCATGATGGCTTTATGGACTTTATCAAAACCCAGCCAAAGCTTTTGGTTAAAGCAAGGTGCATATTAGATTACAAAAAAGATTCTCTTATTGACGGTTTATCAGGCTATTTAACCAAAGAAAATAATATCGATTTAATTTATTGTCACGATGACAGGGTTGCATTTACTGCCGCCACATTGGTTAACAAATATGGCCTGAAAGAAAAAATAAAAATTATAGGGATTGATGGCCTGCCTGGTATAAACAACGGAATAGACCTGGTTGATAAAGGTATATTAAAAGCAACCATTTTGTACCCGAGTGGCGGAAAGGAAGCCATTCAAACAGCAATTAATATCCTTGAAAATAAGCCCTACAACAAAGAAACAGATCTTGCAACAACCATCATTGATTCAACCAATGTAAGAATCATGAAAATGCAAAATGAAAAAGTGCTTGATCAGCAGGAGGATATTGACAAGCGACAAAAAAGATTGAAGAACAAATTGCCATTACCAATAACCAAACAAATATTATTCTGGCCATATCT
>JBBQEA010000212.1:0-8758 GCA_038320245.1 Chitinophagales bacterium
GACTTTCTCAAGTTGTAATAAACCCTTTGTGTTCGTTGTATTCGCTGCGATCGTTGCGTGAAACCCGTTGTGTGAAAATTATAACTTATTACCTACACCCTAAAACTTACAACTTATCAAATATTTTAAACACGATACCGCAATAGTAGAAGAAGGCTGCACCATCGGCGAGGGTACCAGCATCTGGCATTTTTGTCATTTAATGACGGGTTGCACCATTGGCAACCATTGCAATATTGGCCAAAACGTTTTCATTGGCAATGGGGTAGTGTTGGGCAATAAAGTGAAAGTGCAAAACAATGTGTCTATTTATACAGGAGTTATTTGTGAAGATGAAGTTTTCCTGGGTCCTTCGATGGTATTTACCAACGTAATCAATCCCCGCAGCGCCATCGAACGCAAGAACCAGTTCAGGCAAACGCTGGTAAAAAAAGGTGCCAGTATCGGCGCCAATGCCACCATTGTTTGTGGCAATGAGCTGGGCGAATTTTGTATGATTGGTGCCGGTGCTGTAATAACCAAACCGGTTAAACCCTACGCCCTAATGATGGGCAATCCGGCCAGGCAAAAAGGATGGGTGAGCGAGTATGGGCATACCCTTCATTTTTCACCCGAAGGAAAAGCCACCTGCCCCGAAAGCGGCGAGCAATACGAATTAAGAAACGAAATAATAACCAAATTAACGCTGAAAGCCGAACGCTGAAGGCTGAAAGCCGAATGCTAGAAGAATAAAAATAACGCGTTTAGGGGTGTATCTTCCAGGGTTTCCAGGGTTTCCAGGGTTGCCAACCTTGTGAGGGTTATGACAATATATGAAAAGCTTTTCAAGAAGGTTGGCAACCCTTACGAAGAGCCATGCGAAATGCCAAAAGCCTAAGCTTTTAGCTTTTTGCTTTTAGCTTTTTGCGTTCGGCATTAAGCTTTAGAAACAAAAAAATGATGCGCTACGGGTAAGGCAGCGCATCATGGTAATGGGGACGGGTTTTTCA
The DNA here is from genome assembly GCA_038320245.1 of Chitinophagales bacterium. Lineage (GTDB taxonomy): Bacteria > Bacteroidota > Bacteroidia > Chitinophagales > Chitinophagaceae > Ferruginibacter. The sequence continues at coordinate 990 of JBBQEA010000212.1, forward strand.
TCCCTTTGTTTAGGATACCAGTACAGAACCAGTGTACAGACTACCGGCTACATTTAAGCCTGTTTCACTAATAAAACCCAGGTAGGTTTCTACCGTTTTGCCGCTAAAAGCGGCCAGGTTAAGGGTTTCAGTGAGTGCACTACGGTCCGCACCGGCGGTAATGTAGATGCACTGGTTCAAATCAGGACAGTAAGCAACCGGCATGGCTTTATCAGTAGCTTTCGCTATGCCCACGCCCGTGTTGTCTGCCCAGCTGTAAACAAGCTGGCTGCCTACCCCCATTATAACGCCTGGTGCCAGTACGTTCGGCAGGTCGCCGCGGCTTACCAGCACATTGGCATAGTCAATGCTAAAAAGGGGGTACACACCAGTAACAGCATTTTTGAGTGTATAACTCAGGGCGCTGTTAACACCCGTTTTTTTAACGGCGAAGTTGTTAAAGCTCAATTCCAGCAATCCGCTCATGCTTTGCACAAAACGGATGCACATCCCGAATTTCAGCTGTTGTGACAGCTGCGCTTCACTCGGGTTGTTGTTTTTGAAAGAACTTTTACTTCGCATGTAGTCGATGCCTTTCCAGTTACCACCTACTACATTGCCTACTTTGCCTGAGAATCCGCCAAGGATTCCTTTTGAAAATTTTCCCATGATTTTTGATTGGGGTTTAGGTTAAAAATACTGCCTGCTTAATGTACCCTTTTGCGGTAAATGGCATGCAGCGATTGCCATATTAAAACGGGCGTACTATCAATTTGATATGTAGGTTTTTTAAAATGAACTAATTTGAACCAGCTTGAACAACATTGAACCAGTCTGAACAGTTTTGAACAGCAATGAACAATTATAAACATTTGGAATACTATTGCCGGCGCATGAGGGCCTCCGGACGGGTATTGCAGATGCTTTTGAGGCCGGTCGAAATTGCTTCAAAACGGGTTCGAAATACAGGAAAGCATTCCCGAAGCATCCCCGAAGCATTCCCGAAGAAGGTCCGAAGCATTGTGCGGGTAGGACGGATTAAAGCCTGGGTTGAAAACAGTGCATTCAAAACGGTTTGATAATTAAATATTTTAAATAAATTATTAAAAATATTTGAATTTTTTAAATATAATTTTTATCTTGATGCATTGAGTTTGTTAACGGTAGTATGTTGCCGGTGACATTTATCTTGTTTTGTTATCCTATTTATAACACACAATGCATCCGATGGCTAAAAAAAGAAAAAAAACTAACCGCCCATTCAAAAAAAGGTGGGTAGACCGGTGGGCAGTAATGGACGATTTGCAAATCTGCAGGACTACCTTTTACAACTGGAGCAAAAAAAATCCAGTATTTTGCGGCAAATCATTAGGTGGCAGAAAAAAGTATTACGACCTTAAGGCCATACATAACTACCTGGCCGGTGATGGTGGCGACAAAGCCGCCTGACACAAAGTTGCGACTTTAAAACTGGTGCAATCGGTAAGCCCACGCATGTACCTTTGTCGTTCCTATTGTAATTTTTCTACACATTTTAAGAAGCCAATTTAGCTGCCACGGCTGGTGTATCTACCAATTTGCGTTAGAAGGGTAAGCATCACAGGTACGAGAAAAATGTTGTCAAGACGTTAATGGGTTGCGCCTTGTGATAAGAGTATGTGACATTTATAACCTCCGGGTCGCTGGTTGTTAACATCGTTGACATTTTTTTCAAAACGGAAAACAATCATTCTGAAAAAAGTCTGAACAATTGTGTCATAAACAGAAACCATAAAAACAAAACTTATTTGGAGTTTTGCATTCAGCCGGGCGCATTTAGCTTTAGGCTTTCAGCGTTGTCCTTTCAGCGTTGTCCTTTCAGCGTTTAACTTTAGCTCTTACTGCTTTGTTTCTTAATACTTAATACTTAATACTCAATACTTAGTACTTAATACTTTTTACTTTGCAAACCCCATCCAATACCGAAAATCCCACCGAACACTGGGACCTCATTTTACAGCCAAAATCTGCGTTATTCGACCTGCAGTTAAAGGAGGTATGGAAATACCGCGACCTGATGATGCTGTTTGTAAAGCGTGATTTTGTGGCGCAGTATAAACAAACCATTCTTGGTCCATTGTGGCATTTTATACAACCCATATTTACAACCGTAGTATTTGTGCTGGTGTTTGGCAAAATTGCCAATATCCCAACAGACGGAATTAGCCCCGTGCTGTTTTATATGAGTGGAATCAGTATCTGGAATTATTTCAGTGCCTGCCTTACAGCTACCAGTAACACTTTTGTGGCCAATTCGGGTATTTTTGGAAAGGTATATTTCCCACGGTTGGTAATACCGCTCAGTACTGTAATGAGTAATATTGTAAAATTTGTAATTCAGTTTCTCTTGCTGTTGGCGGTTATGACATGGTACGGAATTAAAACCGGGCATTTCCATTTTGGTGCAAGTTGGTTACTGATACCACTTTTAGTACTCATGATGGCAGGCTTAGGCTTAGGCCTTGGTATTATTATTTCATCACTTACTACAAAATATCGTGACTTTGGTGTGTTGATTGGTTTCGCAATACAATTGCTGATGTATGCTACACCTGTTGCTTATCCTATGAGTTTTATTGCAGGCAAATCTTTTGCAAAATGGATCGCATGGAATCCGCTAACACCTATCGTAGAATCATTCAGGTATGCGCTTTTTGGAACTGGGATACTGGATGTTACAGGGTTGCTATATAGCTCTGTTTTTATCGCAATAATATTGTTTTTAGGTATGGTTATATTCAGCAAGGTTGAGCGGACTTTTATGGATACAGTATAATATTTTCAGTTAGAATTTGTGTTTGTGAATTTCCTAAAAACTAATAATACTTTGCAAACAAAAAGAGATTTTTAAGGTGATAAAAAAAATAATAAAAAAATTGATAAATCTTAGCGGGTATCAACTCTCTAAAATAGATTCTCTAAAATATGATAACAACCTGATTGGTACAGATAAAAGACCGATTGGTAACATGAAAATGTTGCTGGAAGATTTAAAAAAAAGAGGATTGAAGTGTAAAACCATTTTGGATATTGGCGCTAATAATACGGAGTATAGCAGGATGGCAAAAAAAGTATTTCCAAACGCTGATTTTTGCCTGGTAGAGCCTCAGATAGAAATGAAAGAGCATTTAGAGGATTTTTGTAAAGAGTTTAAAGGTTCTGTTTACTTTTTAGCTGGCGCAGGCCCCAAAAGTGATACTATGGTTTTAACCATTTGGGATGATCTTGCCGGTTCTTCGCTTGTGCCGAAGAAAGACGAAAAACTAAAGGCACTTGGAAAACAAAGAGAAATTGAAATTATCACCATTGATGGTTTGATAGAATCAGGGAGCATTAATTTGCCGGAATTTGTGAAACTCGACATACAGGGTTTTGAATTGGAGGCATTAAAAGGTGCTACTAAAACGTTTGGATATACTGAAGTTTATATTTTGGAAGTTGCCCTGTTTCCTTACAATGAAGCTCCTGAAATGCCCGAATTGTCTGACGTGATAAATTTTATGCTTGCAAGAGACTATGTTGTATATGATTTCCCGGGATTTTTAAGAAGGCCATTGGATGGAGCGCTGGGCCAATGTGATATTTGTTTTGTGAAAAAGAACGGCTTTCTAAAGACATCCAATAACTGGAGTTAGCGAATTTTACACACAGCGTTGACGTTTTATGTTAGTTCATTTAAACTATATAAAAGTTGTATCAGGCCTTTAAAGCCATTATAATTTATGATTGTTGTAAAAATAGCTGGTGGGCTTGGTAACCAAATGATGCAATATGCAACAGGCAGGGCACTTAGTTTACAACGGAATGTTCCCTTATATCTTGACCTTGGATGGTACGAAAATAACCGTGATTTGCAATTTCCAAGAGCCTTTAAACTTAAGAGTTTCAATACAAAATTCAAGACGGTAAATCTCAGTAAAATTGGCTGGAAATTGCGGTACACAAATAGGTTCCTAAAGCTAAATCCTTTCAGACTTAAATTGATAAAGGATGAGGATATAGAAACAGCTCCAATTGGGTTTGATGGAATTGGCAATAACACTTTACTCGAAGGCTTTTTTCAGAACTACAATAATTTTAATTCAATACGCCAGCTACTCGCAAAGGAATTCACACCAGTTGAAAAGATGGATGCTGTAAACACAGCTTGCCTTCAAAAAATCATCTCATGTAATTCGGTTAGTGTTCATATCCGGAGAGGCGATTATGCTTTAACTGATTTTCACGGAATGCTCGGGGTGGCCTATTATGAAAAAGCAATAGAATTGATTGCACAAAAAAAAGGCGCACTTCAATTGTTTATTTTTTCGGATGAGCCTGATTGGGTTTTACAAAATATGCACTTTGATTATCCTTATGAATTAGTAGATTTTAACAGAGATGAAAAAAGTTATTTTGACATGGAATTGATGAAACATTGTAAACATCATATTATTGCCAATAGCAGCTTTAGCTGGTGGCCTGCTTGGTTGAGTCCACATGCCGACAAAATGGTAATAGCGCCTGAAAAGTGGTTTAGTGCTGACAATAAAACAAATGGATTAATACCTGAAGACTGGATTCGTTTATAGAAATTAAAATGGACTTTGTAAATCAACAATACTGGGACGAAGGGTATAGCAACCTTTCATTGGAATTTAGTAATGCCGATGATCCGATAGTGCAATTGATAAATTCTACCATTGAACAAATAGAAAAAGGAGATGTTTTTGAAATAGGCTGCTTTCCGGGTAGGTATTTGAAAGTATTTGGAGAAAAGGGGTTTGTTTTACATGGAGTAGACACCACGCCAAGAGTTGCGACTGATTTGGTGACTGAGTTTAATCGAAAAAAGTTTTCTGTCGGGGAATTTATTCAAGGAAATATTTTTGATTTGAAGTTGAATAAACATTTTGATATTGTTTGCTCTTTTGGATTTATTGAACACTTTATTAACTGGCAGGAAGCAATTGCCTGTCATTTGAGATTGGTTAAAAAGGGTGGAATTATAATCATAACAGTTCCTAATTTTAGCGGCATAATTCCAAATCGTTTTCATAAACATTTTGATCGAATAAACTTTAATCGTCATAATATTCAATCAATGAATCTGTCAGCGTGGAAAACATGTCTTCGCAAACTCCCATGTGAATATGAAGTTTTGTTTGAAGGTCCCATCGGTAGACTTGATTTATGGGCAGATCAGGAAAAAAGATCAAAATGGAAATCATTTATTCTAGGTAAAATTTTCAATGCTGTGAATGTGTTCCGTAAATGGAATCTGCCAGTATCTAAAACATTATTCACCCTACCTTGGTTTGATTATTAAAGTCAAATAAACAAAAAGGATATCCATACAAATGAATTTAAAATTCCCTTTCAAGATATTGATCAGTCTAAAACGCCTAATTCGCAATGAAGTCAAAGTTATCAATCCCACAAAAAATTCAAATTGTACGGAATTTGAGGTAGACAAATGGATAATTTCTGAATTTGTGATGAATAAATTAATCCCTATTGTTGGGTTTCATCCCTATCCATTGGACGAGTTGATGTTGATGTCATCCGCTGTTTGCAGAATCCGGCCCACGCATATTTTCGAGTGGGGAACACATATTGGAAAATCAGCGAGGGTATTTTATGAAACCTGTAAACATTTTGAAATTGATGCGGAAATTCACTCTTTTGATTTGCCGGACGAAGTAGATCATGTAGAACATCCCCGTGAAAAGAGGGGAGTATTTTTAAAGAATATAGATTCAATCAGACTATACCAGGAAGACGGACTAAAAAAAGGCATAGAAATTTTTACTCAATCAGAAATTGCAGGTAAGAGTGCTTTTTTTTATCTGGATGGAGATCATGCTTATGAGACTGTGAATAATGAAGTAGCTACTATAATCAATTACGTTCCCGGTGCTGCAATTCTATTACACGATACTTTTTATCAGTCACCCGAATCTGGCTATAATATCGGGCCTAGTCTGGCTATTATAAATACGCTAGATGGAAATTTGAATGACTACAATCGGATAAACACAATAATGGGTTTACCAGGAATGACTCTACTATATAAAAAATAATACACACTAAGATATTGTATCAACATAATTGAAAGTTGCAATTTTATACATCTGCACAGGAAAATACACTGTATTTTGGAGTGACTTTTATCAAAGCTGTGAGAGCAATTTTCTGGCAAATTCAAGTAAGGAATATTTTGTTTTTACGGACAAAAAATTTAGATCTCAAACGGGGGTACACTTTATTTTTCAGCCTAAACTCGGTTGGCCTTACGACACGCTAATGAGGTTTGACATGTTTAATCGGATTAAAGACCAACTTGTAAGATTCGACTATATATTTTTCTTGAATGCAAACATGAGATTTTTGGTTAAGATAGAGGAAGATTTTTTGCCCTTTAAAGAAGAATTACTCGCCGTTCAACATCCGGGCTATTTTAATAAGGATAGAGTAAATTTTACTTACGAGTCCAATTCTGCCTCTTTAGCATATGTAGCACCTACCGAAGGTAAATTCTATTTTATGGGAGGCTTCAATGGTGGGAAGGGTCAAGCTTATCTTAAACTTATTGAAACGCTAAATGAAAATGTCAAAGCCGATCTAGGCAATGGGATAATTGCTGTTTGGCACGATGAATCTCATTTAAACAGATATCTCATTGGAAAAAATATAAAAGTAATGACACCTGCGTATGGGTATCACGAAGCCTGGGATTTACCTTTTGAAAAGAAAGTAGTAATAATAGACAAAATAAAACTAGGTGGACACGATTTTTTAAGGAGTGATAAGCTTAATTTTTCTAGATCAGCCAAGCTATTGTTTTCGAAGATATTTTATTGGTTAAGAAAATCATGCAACACGCTCATAAATAGACAATAAATTGGAACGACTTTAAATTTGCAACCCAAATTTATTCCATGCCAGAATTTCAGTCGATGTATTTGAACTCTTAATATCAAATAAAATGTCAATCGTAATAAAAGTAGAAAACCTCTCTAAACAATATCGACTTGGTTCTGTGGGCACAGGGTCCTTTGCTCATGATGTAAACCGTGGCTGGCATAAATTGCAAGGCAAAGACGATCCATATTTACAAATAGGTGAAGAGAATGACCGTTCGGTAAAGGCTAACAGCGAGTATGTATGGGCTTTAAAAAATATCAACTTTGAAGTGAAGCACGGGGAAATTTTAGGTATTATCGGTAAAAACGGAGCCGGTAAAAGTACGCTGTTAAAAATACTTAGCCGCACCACGAGCCCTACTACAGGTAATATCAAAATAAAAGGCCGTGTGGCATCCTTACTGGAAGTCGGTACAGGCTTCCATCCAGAGCTGAGCGGCCGTGAGAATATATTTTTAAACGGAGCCATTTTGGGAATGAGCAAACAGGAAATAAAAAGCAAGTTTGATGAGATAGTAGATTTTTCGGGTGTGGAACGATACATTGATACTCCTGTTAAACGTTACAGCAGCGGCATGTATGTACGGCTTGCTTTTGGCGTTGCTGCACATCTTGAGCCTGAAATATTGATTGTTGATGAAGTGCTTGCTGTGGGGGATGCTGAATTTCAGAAAAAGGCATTGGGCAAAATGAAAGATGTTAGCACGCGACAAGGAAGGACAGTATTGTTTGTCAGTCATAATATGGGAGCCATTCGCATGTTGTGCGAAACGGCGTTGATTTTAAAACACGGGCAGGTTAGCTACGCAGGTAAAATAGATGAAGCCGTATCAAATTATATTGCAG
>JBBQEA010000213.1:0-8717 GCA_038320245.1 Chitinophagales bacterium
TGAGTATTGTTACAATTCAATAAATCACTCATTAACCTTCCGTTGCCGGAATGTGTTTGGTAGTCGTTTTTATTGAAGTGGTTGTATTCATTTGTGCGAAAATAACAGAATATTGTTAATCAACCAAACTGTTATTTTTAATACAGGCACTGATCCCTGCTACTAAATATTGAACAGGAAATTTAGATTTTCAGGTATGAAATACCGGCTGAAAACAAGTTAAATTTTTTGATTCCTGTAAATTTTACTTTTTAGATTCCTTTACTAATTTTCTTAAAATTACCCATTGCTTTAATGCATCTCTTGCATCAACTGCGGGATAGCCCATCACTTTGGCTCCATCAGGCCAATCATTAATAACACCTGAGTTACCACCTACAGAAACACCATTACCCAGTGTTACATGATCATTAATGCGTGCACCTCCTCCAATTACAACACCGTCACCCAATGTAACAGAACCAGCTAAACCGCTGGCGCCTGCCATTATACAACTACGCCCCATTTTACTGTTGTGACCAATTTGTATCAGGTTGTCAATTTTACATCCATCACCTACAATGGTAGCACTAAACTTGCCCCTGTCCACACAACTATTTGCTCCAATTTCTACACCATTGCCAATAATTACATTCCCAATATGAGGAATTTTAATCAGTCCTTTTCCATCCGGACTTGGTCTAAAACCAAAACCATCTGCACCAATGGTTACATTGGGGTGAATAATGCAATAGTTGCCAACTATGGTTCGTTCCCGTATCACGGCCCCCGGCCAAATGGATGTGCTGGCGCCAATCCGGGCATTATCGAGGATGGTTACATTTGGATACAGCACTGTTTCATTGCCAATTATAACATCTTTTCCTACATAACATCCTGCACCAATTTTGCAGCCTTTACCAATGTTGGCAGATGGATGTATAACGGCTGTTGGATGAATATCAATGTCAAAAACGGGCAACTCCGGCACAAACATTTCCAGCAATTCTGCCATGGCAATATCTGCGTTTTTAACCTTAATAATGGCCCTGTTTTCGCCGGGCTCCAGTTCAATAGTATCACTCAAAATAACCGCACAGGCTTTGGAAGTTTCCCACAGCTTTGCATATTTTTTATCCCCAATAAAGGTGATTTGATCGTTGGCTGCTTGTTCTAATTGTTCCGGACCAGTTATAGCTTGTGTGGTGTTACCGATTAAAACACCTTTTAATGTGTCGTTAATTTCCTGTACAGTAAAACTTTTCATTGCTTGTTTTTTAATTGTGTTGGTTTTGTAAATGTATAGATAAACAAATTTTATACGCCTATATTTATTAGATAAAAGTTTATTGCATTTACCTGACTCCAAAGCAGGGCGATCTGAATATTTGGAAGCAAAGGTGCCGTTTGTTCCACTTAGTTTATTTCCCCTACTTTACCAATGGCAAATGGATGAACAAAAAACCGGTATTGGCGTTGAATGATGATTTTTAAACCTCCATTTAAAAAGTGTGGCAGATACTAGGCTTTGATGAGAGGACTATAAATTTGAATTAATCAATTGTTGATGAAACAACAGCATACAAGGAAATATTTGAGAAAAAATAATGGGGCTTGATGGAAATCATGCCCCGTTTAAATCCAAATCCTTGAAAAACCTACCCTACTTACGGAGTAAAGGTTCTATTGGTTTTATATTTTTCAGAATTATTTTTGGTTGAATAATGTCAGGCATTTCTATATTGAATTACTGCAAAGAATTCCTTTAAAAAAATATTTTAAAAATAATCGGTCTTTACACAATATTACCAAAGAGCCTGCGTTATACCCATGGTTTTTCATAGGATATTGGATTTAAAACGGGCTGTATTTCTATACTGGCCTTTTTTTTTGCCCTTTATCCAACGTCATACATCATCGCTTATCTTTCTAAATAAGTTCAGCTACAGCTTCAAATTAACGTTTTGGTAAATTACGATGACTTCCATCGCAATAAGGCGGGTTCTTTGTTTGTTTGCATTGGCAAAGCCAAACTTCTTCGTCGCTTTCGCATTGAAATTTTAAACTCTTATAGGGCATAACTGTTTCTCCCTGCTCATTAATAGTACTTTCAATTCTTTTATGACTGCCATCACAAAACGGCTGTTTTTCACTAAGTCCGCAACTACACCAGGCGTATATTTTTTGGGGTATAGGAATTAAACTGGCAGGGAATGTAGCAGCTACTTTAGGGAGTCCTTCGTTTGGGATCATTTCCATTTTTGATAGTTTTGTATAAATTGATATAAGTTAAAGTTATCGCCTGCGGCTTCAATTTCATTTTTTAAATCCGTCTTGTTAACATCAGCCATCCTCTTTTGTTGTATTAAATAAAAAGCTTTCTCTGCCAGCAACCAGCTACGTCGGTTATTAACTGTAACACCTGATTTGTTAAATGCTGCAATTTTTTCGTTTACAGCATTAAATAATTCATTAATACCTTCTTTTTGAGTTGCAACTGTCTTAATTATTGAGACACATGAAGAACTCCGTTTTTGGGGATGGGGGCTAAGTGCAGGTGCCAGCATCATTCGTAAATTTTTTACAAATGCATCAGCATCGGGCCGGTCGCTTTTATTAACCACAAATATATCCCCAATCTCCATCAGGCCGGCTTTCATAGTCTGAACTTCATCTCCGGCTTCTGGCACCAGGGTTACAATGGTAACGTCTGTCAGGCCGGCAATTTCAATTTCGCTTTGGCCAACCCCCACCGTTTCTATTAGAATGTAGTCGAAAGGAGCTGCTTTTAACAAGTCTGCTATTTCAATAATTTTTGGGTGCAATCCGCCTAATGAACCACGAGTTGCTAAAGACCTGATGTAAACATTTGGATTGTTATACCAGTCACTCATTCGTATTCTATCCCCCAATAAAGCGCCCAAATTAAAAGGGGAAGATGGATCAATACAAAGCACTGCTACTATTTTTTGTTGCAGCACCATTCGCTCAATCAACGCATCCACCATTGTACTTTTTCCAGCTCCCGGCGGGCCTGTAATACCTATCACGGGCGTGTGTGAGGGTGGCAGTGACTGCATCAGTGATTCATATCCGCTCACTTCATTTTCCACCAACGAAATACAACGGGCCAATGCCTTAATATCGCCTTGCTGAATAAGTTGCAGGTATTGTCGCCACATCGGGGGAGTATTGTTTAATATGGTTGAAGATAGTTTAAAATGTTTAAGGTGGATGAAGATGGTTGTATTGGGTTGAAGATAGTTGAACAGGTTGAAAATAGTTTAAGGTTGTTGAAGATAGATGAATGGGGTTGAACAGGGATGAAGATGGTTGTGTTGGGTTGAAGATAGTTGAACAGGTTGAAAATAGTTTAAGGTTGTTGAAGATGGTTGAATGGGGTTGAACAGAGATGAAGATGGTTGGGTTGGGTTGAAAATAGTTGAACAGGTTGAACAGAGATGAAGATGGTTGGGTTGGGTTGAAAATAGTTAAACAGGTTGAAAATAGTTTAAGGTGGTTGAAGATGGTTGAATGGGATTGAACAGGGATGAAGATGGTTGTGTTGGGTTGAAGATAGTTGAACGGGTTGAAAATAGTTTAAGGTTGTTGAAGATGGTTGAACGATGTTGACGATAGTTTAGAGGATTGCAGAATTTTGTACTTCTCCATTATTTTTCAACTATTCACAATTGCCCATTGCCCATTCTCGATTCAACATTGCCCATTCACCATTGCCCATTCACCATTCACCATTGACCATTGCCCATTCACCCTTGCCCATTCGCCATTCCGTATTATCTTCGAAAAAAATTCAGAAAAAAGCATGACGAACTTTATTCCCATTTTTCCTTTGGGCATTGTGGTGTACCCTGGTGAAGAACTAAACCTGCACATATTTGAACCCCGCTACAAAGAACTGATTCAGGATTGCAAAAAAAATAAAAAGCTTTTTGGGATACCTGCTGTCATCAATAACACACTCAGCGAAATGGGCACGCTGGTAGAGTTGGTAGAAATTACTAAAATTTACGAGACTGGCGAAATGGACATCAAAACAAAGGGTCACAAGCTGTTTCGTATTTTAGAAGTTATAAAAACGCTACCCGATAAATTATACAGCGGTGCAATTGTAAGCTATCCGGCAAACGAATTATACGGCAACAGGGAACTGATGCTGAAAGTATTGGCTTCTGTAAGGCAATTACACACAGTGCTTAAAGTAGATAAATCCTTTAAAAAACCGGATGAAGAAATTTGGAGTTACGATATTGCACACCATGCAGGCATGTCTTTGCAGGAAGAATACGAGTTGTTGCAATTATTGCATGAGCTGCAAAGGCAGGAGTACCTTAAACAACACCTGCTAAAAGTATTGCCGGTAATATCAGAAATGGAGTTGCTAAAAGACAAAATAAAATTGAATGGCCATTTTAAAAATTTAAGTGGATTTGAATGGTGAGGTGGTGAATGGGCAATGGTGAATGGTGAATTTGTACGAAAGCTTATTCAATTTAAATAGCCGATACCAACAACAGAAGGTGAATAATTGAATTGTTTATAAAACATCTACCCCAATAATTTATTATGTTGAATAGAATGCACGGGTTATATATAAATATGTTACTTTAAAAATCAACATCCATAAAAGCATGTGATAACTAATTAAAAATAGGATGTAGGATAATATAAAAATTCTAATTTCTTCCAATGAAAAAAACTCTATGTTTTGATTTTGGCAATACCAGGCTTAAGGCCGCTTTTTTTGAAGCTGATATTTTGGTAAATGAACTATTGCTTTCAGATGATAAAGATGAAACCATCGAAAAGTTGATAGCAACCTACCAACCCGATTGCAGCATTCTTTCATCTGTTATCAATCATAACCCGGCAATTGAAGAAATTTTAGCTGCACATACATCCTTTCACAAGTTATCTCATCTTACCAAACTTAATTTTACCTCACCTGTGGGTAAGCCGGCAACCATTGGGGCAGACAGGCTGGCACTTGCTGCTGCGGCAGTTCATTTTTACCCAAAACAAAACAATTTGGTAATTGCGTTGGGCAGTTGCATAACCTATAATTTCATCAACCAATATCACCAGTTTTTGGGTGGCGCTATTTCGCCTGGAATGCAAATGCGGTATAAATCCATGCATGATCTTACTGCCCAATTACCCTTGCTGGAAGAAGGGCCGATGGCAAATGGGGGTAATTTTCCCATTATTGGGTACGATACCAAAACTAATTTACAGAGCGGTGTAATTGCAGGTATAACCTTTGAAATGGCCGGTTTCATTGACTTTTACAGCAACCGGTATGGTAACTTTAACGTGGTTTTAACCGGGGGCGATGCAGGCTATTTTGCCCGTCACCTTAAAAAGAAGATATTTGCCGACTTAAACTTTTTATTCAAAGGACTTTACGCAATAAGCGAAGTTAATAACTGCTAACATGATGAGATGGATTGGATTGGTTTTAACCTGTATAATTTTTAACACTGCATCGGCCCAGGAAAACTCTCCTTATTCCCGCTACGGGTTAGGCGACATGTCTCCCAACCAGAATATTATCAACAGATCGATGGGTGGAATCACAGCCGGATATTCAGATATACAATCTGTAAATTTTACTAACCCTGCCAGCTACGGCAACCTTAGTTATGCAACACCAGGTTATTTACGCAATACCATTTTTGAATTTGGAGCCGAGGTAGATAGCCGTACATTAAAAAGTCTTAATCCTTCTGATAAATTTACTTCCACCAACCTGATTGTTTCTTATATACAACTAGGTATGCCGGTGAGGTTAAAAAAACTGAATAGAAAAGGCCTTTTCCTGGGAATGAGTTTTGGCCTAAAACCCGTTTCCAAAATCAATTATAAAATTTTAAAATTAGAAAGAAAGCCGGGCATTGATAGTGTCGCTTCAATATTTGAAGGTACCGGCGGTGTTAGTGAATTCAACTTTGGATCAGGTATCAGGTATAAAAAGTTTAACATCGGTTTTAATACCGGATACAGATTTGGAAACAAAGAGTATAGCACAAAGCTTACTTTTTTAAACGATACCGTTAATTATTATAATTCTAATTCGGCTAGTAAAACAAACTTTGGAGGCGTATTTTTTAGTTTGGGTACACAATATGAAATTGTTACAAAACGCAAAGCTATTATTCGCCTTGGTGCTTATGGCAATCTTACCCAAACTATGAATGGAACACAAAATACCATCAGAGAAACTGTAAAATATGACGTTTCAGGTACTAGTTATAGAGTGGATAGTGTATATCAAAAAACTCAGGATGGAATAGTCACTTACCCATCAAGCTTTGGTGTAGGATTTACTTACAAAGACAGCAGTAACCGATGGTTGGTTGGAGTAGACTATGAAAAAAGTTATTGGAGCGAATACAGTTTTTTTGGTCAAAAAGACCAGGTAAAAGATGGATGGAAAATTCGTGCAGGAGCAGAATACAATCCTGCCGGATTTAATAATATCAAAAATTATTTTGGTGCAGTTAAGTACAGAGGTGGCTTTTATTATGGAAGTGATTATATAAATCTTGGCAACGATCTTCCTGAATTTGGCATTTCACTAGGCGCCGGATTTCCACTTAAACTGCGTAGATCTTTTTACGAAACCCAGGTATCCTTCTTAAATACAGCCATTGAATTTGGTAGCCGTGGTGATAAAAAATCCAACACAAGAGAAAGTACTTTTAGAATTTCTGTAGGTTTATCGCTAGGTGATTTGTGGTTCAACAGATCTAAATACTATTAATTAATAACAGGTAGACTGATGAAAATACCTTTTTATAAAAATATAATTGCAGCCTTAGCCACAGGCTGCTTTTTTTTGTTCAGTTGCGAAAACAAGCTGGCAGATGTAGAAGCAATCAACACGAAAGGTATTGGTAAGGATGAGGCAAAAAAAGTAGTGATTCATTACACCGTTAATGGAAAAAGAAAAGCAATATTAACCGGCCCTGTCATGTACAGAGTGCAGGATACAGTTACTTATGTAGAGTTCCCAAATGGTATGCACGTAGATTTTTATGGCCTCAACGACAGCGTGGAAACCAAGATGGATGCCCGCTATGCCAAGTATAAAGACAGCCAGAGCAAGATTTTTTTAAAAGATAGTGTAAGGGTAATAAATATTTTGGGTGATACACTTTATTGCGATGAATTGTATTGGGACAGAAGTATTACAGGGGCCGAATTCTTTACGGATAAGCCGGTGCGTATAAGACGTAAAACACAAATTATTGATGGGGTTGGAATGGATGCCAGACAGGATTTTACTGAATGGCACATTGTGCATCCCAAAGGTTTCGTAAAAGTTTCCAACGCTGAGTTTCCTAATTAAGGAATATTAACCCGGCAACATTAGATATAGAAACTGGCTGTTGTAACTTCAATTTTTAAAAAAAATATTTTTATGGATTACAGAAGATTAGGGAAATCAGGCTTACAGGTAAGTACACTTTCGTTTGGCAGCTGGGTTAGCTTTAGCAAACAAATTAATGATAAGGTTGCGGAAGAATTAATGGGTATTGCCTACGACAATGGCATCAACTTTTTTGACAATGCAGAAGCCTACGCCCTGGGTGAAAGTGAGAAAATGATGGGCAGGGTTATCAAAAAGAAAAAGTGGGATAGAACCTCTTTTATTGTTTCTTCCAAAGCATATTTTGGCTGGCGGGGTACAGACAATAAACCCAACCAAACCGGCAACAGCCGCAAGCATTTAATTGAAGCTTGCAACGAAGCATTACAACGCCTTCAGGTAGATTATTTAGATTTATATTTTTGCCATCGCCCAGATAAAAATACACCAATAGAAGAAACTGTTTGGGCAATGAACCACCTGTTGCAACAAGGTAAAATTTTGTACTGGGGTACCAGCGAATGGAGCGGTGTTGAAATAATGGAAGCCCACCGAATTGCTGAAAAATTCAGGTTGATTGGCCCTACCATGGAGCAGCCGCAATACAATTTATTTGAGCGTGATAAAGTAGAAGTGGAGTTTGCAGAAATCTACAAAAATGTTGGTATGGGTACTACCATCTGGAGCCCGCTGGCATCAGGCCTTTTAAGTGGTAAATACAATGATGGCATACCCAAGGGTAGCAGGTTATCTTTGGAAGGGTTCGACTGGCTGAAAGAAAAAGTGTTACTGGAAGACAGGGTTAAAAAAGTAAAAAAACTAAGTGAATTGGCTGCAAAACTGGGCACCAGCACAGCGGCATTAAGCATTGCCTGGTGTATTAAAAATCCAAACGTAAGTACTGCAATATTGGGTGCTACCAAAAAACAGCAGTTGCTGGATAATTTAAAAGCATTGGAAGTTGCAGAAAAATTAACGCCGGAAGTAATGGAGAAAATTGAAACTATTATGAAAACCAAACCAGCAGCACCACAGTTTTAATTATGCGTACCATTACTATCTACGGTATCCCCAATTGCGATACCATTAAAAAAACACTCGACTGGTTTAAAGAAAAAAATATTCCAATCATTTTTCATGATTACAAAAAAGAAGGTATCAGCAAAGAGAAACTAACAGCATGGTGTAAACTTACCGGATGGGAAATTTTGCTGAATAAAAAAAGTGCTACCTGGAGAAAGTTAATGCCAGAGGAGCAAAATAAAATCACCAGTCAGGCTGCTGCTATCCAATTAATGAAAACCCAAAACAGCATTATTAAAAGACCGGTAATTGAAGTTGATGG
>JBBQEA010000214.1:0-8701 GCA_038320245.1 Chitinophagales bacterium
AATAAACTTTCGTCTGGAAATATTTTTTGTATTGCTGTTCATTGCAAATTATTTTTTAATGAGAAGATGGATTGGCCATTATTGTTGCAGCCGTTTTAATTGCCTTGCGTATTCTTACATAGGTACCACAGCGGCAGATAATTCCCTGCATAGCGGTATCAATATCTTTATCCGTTGGGTTAGGATTCTTTTTAAGCAAGGCAGTTGCAGCCATTATTTGTCCGCTTTGGCAATAGCCGCATTGAGGTACCTGTTCCTGAATCCAAGCCTGTTGTACCGGTGTACTGTTATCTTCCGACAAGCCTTCAATGGTAGTGATTTGCTGGTTTACCGCAGCAGCAACGGGTATGGAGCAGGAACGTACCGGATTGCCATTTAAATGAACTGTACAAGCGCCGCATTGTGCAACACCACATCCATACTTGGTTCCCGTAAGATTGGCCAAATCACGAATGGCCCATAGCAGTGGCATTTTAGGATCCGCCTCTATGTTGTAAATTTTTTTGTTAATAGTAAGTTTGTAGGCAGCCATAATGAAGATTTTTGTACTGGCAAATTACAATAATCCTTTTTTTTAAAATAAAATAATTTATCATCAACCTAATTTTTAAAACAATTAACAGGTAATTTCATTGTATATACATGAAAGAAATAAAAAACATCATAGCTGCCTACTACAAATCTGTACAGGAAGGAAGGCAAACCGCAATGGCAACGGTAGTTCATTTGGAAGGATCTTCTTACAGAAGACCGGGGGCAAGAATGCTGATTGCAGATAATGGCCAACTAACCGGTGCCATCAGTGGTGGCTGCCAGGAGGGTGATGCTTTGCGAAAGGCTTTACTGGCAATGGCCGAACAAAAACCAATGTTGGTTACCTACGATACAATGGATGAAGATGATGCCAAATTTGGTGTGGGGCTGGGTTGCAATGGAATTATACAGGTGTTGATTGAACCAATTGATGAAAATCAACCCAACAATCCCATTCGATTGCTGGAAGAAATAGTTGAAAAAAGACAACAGGCAGTATTGGTTACCCTTTTTTCGTTGCAACAAAAAAAAGATGCACACCAGGGAACCTGCATTTTATTAAAAGAGAATGGCGCAATTGTTGAAAAAAACAATGACCTGCAATTGAAAGATATTTTAATGGCTGATGCTAGGTTAGCGATGGAAAATAAGCAATCTGTTTTTAAGAACTATGTTACTCCCCAAAAAGAGGTGACCGCTTTTTTTGAAATCATTCAACCTGCATTGTCATTAATCATTATTGGTGCTGGCAATGATGTAATTCCATTGACTCAAATGGCCGATATTCTTGGCTGGGAGACTACAGTTATTGATGGCCGTGCAGCCAATGCCAATAAGGATAGATTTGAAACTGCCTGTAAAATAATTGTAGCGAAACCGGAAAATGTTTTATCGCAAATAAGCATTGACCGGCAGACCGTTTTTTTATTGATGACACATAATTACAATTACGACAAGGCCATGTTGAAAGAACTGATACAAAAAGACATTGTATTTGTTGGTATGCTGGGACCCATAAAAAAACTGGAAAGAATATTGAAGGAATTTAGAGAAGAAGGAATTGATTTGAATGAGCAACAACTAGCTGTTGTTCACAGTCCGGTGGGGCTGGATATTGGAGCAGAAACCCCTGAAGAAATTGCTTTGTCGATAATATCAGAAATTAAAGCAACACTTGCTAATAAGAAAGGGAAACCATTGAAGGATTTTTCAACAACCATCCATTGCCGGGAAGCAACCATTATTGAAGAAGTAAGATTAACTTCGACCTCTTAAAATCATCCATAATTATTTCCGGAGATAACCATATCAAAATTTCCTGTGGTATTATTTTGTTGGCGGCTGGTTCTTCATCGAGGTTGGGCAAGCCAAAACAATTATTGCGCTACAAGGGAACAACCCTGCTGGAACATGCGGTGCAGTTGGCTGAGGAGGCAGCATTAAACCCAATTGTAGTAGTACTGGGGTCAAATGCAGGCTTACTGAGTAAAGAAATAGTAGACAAAAAGACAAACATCGTTATTAATGAAGCATGGGAGGAAGGCATGGCATCGTCAATAAGAACCGGGCTTCAAAAAATATTGGAGATAGAACCGGCTATCAACAAAGTGATCGTTATGGTTTGCGATCAGCCCTATGTAACTGTAAAATTATTGCAGGGTTTAATTGCCAAACATCTTGAAACCGGCAAACCAATGATAGCAAGTAATTATAAAAACAATTTAGGTACACCGGCATTATTCCATGCAAGTATTTTTAATGAGTTGATGCAACTAAAAGGAGATACCGGTGCAAAGAAGATATTAAAGGATCAAAAGGAATGGGTGGCTGCAATTGATTTCCCAATGGGAGCATTTGATATTGATACGGAGGAAGATTATAATAAATTATTACTTCAGAATTAGAAGAAGCTTTGAAATGATTGTTCAAAAAAGCTGAAAAAGTACAAGAGAGTGACACAACGATGATGATTAAAGATTTTATACTGGTTACAAAAAAAAATAAATGATTATAGATTCTTTTAACAGAACACACACTTACTTACGGATATCGCTTACAGATAACTGCAACCTGCGGTGTTTTTACTGCATGCCGGAGGAGGAGTATGAATTTTCTGCGGCATCAAAACTGATGCAGGTTGGAGAAATTATCGCATTGGCGAAAATATTTGTTGCAGAAGGTGTAAATAAAATAAGGCTTACCGGTGGCGAACCATTGGTAAGAAAGGATGCTGATAAAATTATTTTAGCACTATCCAAATTACCGGTTTCACTCACCCTTACCACCAACGCTACAAGGTTACACAATTTTGTAGATGTGTTGAAGGAAGCAAACGTGCAGTCGCTTAATATCAGTCTGGATACGTTGCAGCCGGATAAATTTTTACTGCTTACCCGACGTGATCAGTTTAAAGAAGTGTTTGATAATATTAACCTGATGCTGCAAAATAACTTTCATGTAAAAGTAAATGTAGTGGTGATGAAGGGCTTGAACGATGTGGAGATAAATGATTTTATTGAATGGACAAAAGACACACCGGTACATGTGCGCTTTATTGAATTTATGCCTTTTAGCGGTAACAAATGGACCAGCAACAAAGTGTTTACCTGGCAGCAAATACTGGAGGTGGTTGAATCAAAATATACAGTTACCCCTTTACACAATGACAAACATGACACAGCAAAAAAATATACCGTTCCGGGGCATAAAGGAACCTTTGCTGTAATCAGTACCATGAGTGCACCATTTTGCGAAGGCTGCAACCGTATGCGGTTAACCGCTGATGGCAAAATGAAAAACTGTTTGTTCTCCAAAGAAGAAACAGATTTATTAACCGCTTTAAGAAATGGTGAAAATGTATTACCGCTGATACAGCAAAGTATCGGCAGCAAGGCAAAAGAATTGGGTGGACAGTTTACCACCGATTTTGAGCATTTACATGCAGAGGAAATCCATAATCGCAGTATGATAACTATTGGCGGTTAAACCTATTTTAAAAACCATTCTATAGCTTTCAATAAAATGATTTCAGTAGCAGCAGCAAAAAAGATTATTCAGGAAAACAGTATCCCTTTGCAGCCAACCGAGGCGGCACTAAAAGATGCTGGTGGAATGGCACTTGCTGCTGATATTTATTCAACTCTTGATATACCAGCTTTTAATCAATCATCGGTAGATGGCTATGCATTTTCATTTGAAGGATGGAAACAAAATCATTTGCTGAAAATTGACGGGGAAATGGCCGCAGGAGATGCTTCAACCAGAACATTATTACCACAACATGCTATCCGGATATTTACCGGGGCTGCTGTACCGGATGGTGCAGATACTATTGTGATGCAGGAAAAAATTTCCACTAAAAATGGCATGCTGCAGATAGACGATGCTAATCTGAAACAAGCTGGTAACCTGCGTCCAAAGGGTTCTGAAATTAAAGCGGGTGAATTGGCATTGGAAAAGGGCGACATCCTCTCCCCTGCTGCCGTTGGCTATTTAGCTGGTTTTGGTATTGATAAAGTGTTAGTATATTCCAAACCTGTTATCAGCATCATCGTTACCGGTAAAGAATTACAGCAACCCGGCAAATTATTGGCGCATGGTCAGGTGTACGAATCCAACTCTTATACTTTATCGGCAGCTTTTCAACAATTAGGCTTAACCAATGTAACAATATATCGGGCAGATGACAACCTTGCGATACTAACCAACATATTGCAGGATGCTCTATTAGAAAGCGATGTCGTGCTGCTAACCGGTGGTATAAGCGTTGGTGATTATGATTTCGTATTGCAGGCAGCTACCGATTGCGGTATTACCAAACAATTTCATCGCATAAAACAACGACCCGGAAAGCCGATGTATTTTGGCACTAAAAATAAACAGTTGGTATTTGGATTGCCCGGTAATCCATCTTCGGTATTAACCTGTTTTTATGAGTATGTGATACCTGCTTTGCAACAGCTTAGCTGTACCAAAAAAGGGATAGGGTCATTGATAGTTCCTTTAGGTAAATCCATCCGTAAACCTGCCGACCTTACCTGTTTTTTAAAAGGTATGTTTGATGGCAAAAAAGCTACTGCGTTGGGTGCACAGGAAAGCTATCGCCTCAGTTCTTTTGCCATAGCCAATTGCCTCATCATTGCAGAAGAGGCAATTGAAAACCTATCTGAAGGAGATATGGTAGAAATTCATTTGTTGCCATTTTAAATGGGTGAAAGGTTGAGAGGTTTAGGGGGTTAGGAGTTTAGGGGTTTAGCATTTCCCTTTTTTGATAATTTATAGCCGATTTCAATGATAGAAAATATCTACCTTTTTTATGGATTGCTTTTTTTAATAGCATTTTTATATGCCTCCGTTGGTCATGGCGGTGCTAGCGGATACCTTGCCCTGATGGCGATTTATGGCATTGCACCAGAAGTGATGAAACCCACTGCCCTACTGTTGAATCTGTTTGTATCCCTTACAGCATTTATACAATTTTACAGGGGCAAACATTTTATTTTTAAAATATTTTTACCATTAGCTCTAGCCTCCATTCCACTCGCTTTTATAGGTGGAAGCATCGCTTTGGATGCTGTTATCTATAAAAAAATATTAGGGATGCTGCTGCTGATTCCTGTTATCCGTTTTTTATTTTTTGCCAATACACCTGCTGCTGAATTAAAGCAACCCAATATTGCTTTATCAGTAATTATTGGTGCAACCATCGGCTTCCTATCTGGTTTGATCGGCATTGGTGGCGGTATCATTTTATCACCCATCTTATTGTTCTTAAAATGGACCGATCAAAAACAAACGGCTGCCATTAGTGCTTTGTTTATTTTTGTAAATTCAATGTCGGGGTTAGCAGGGCAAATTACTAAAGGAATTCATTTTAACAGTAACATGGTTTGGTATGTGGTGATTGCTTTTACAGGAGGATTATTAGGTGCTTATTTTGGTGCATTGCGTTTTAGACAAACCATCTTAAAAAATGTATTGGCGATTGTTTTGTTATTGGCGGCCTATAAGTTATTATTTACACATGCTTGAAAATATGGTTTAGTTGGTTGGCCGTTTAGGCGTTTAGACGTTTTGTTGACTATTACTGTATCGTTGTGTAGTTGTTATCTAAACACCTAAACATCTAAACTACTAAACTTTCTAAACCCTCTAAACTTAACGACTAAACTACAATACAGAAAAACGTCTTATCGTCTAAACGGAAAGAAGAATTATTATGCAAATAACTATTTTATTTTTCGGGCAACTAACGGATATTACAGGAATGGCATCCATACAGTTGGAGGACATTACAGATACGGATGCTTTAGCGCTACTATTGCATCAAAAATTTCCTGCATTGGCTAGTTCAAAATATGTAATGGCAGTTGATAAAAAAGTAATAAACAGTAGCACACTTCTTACCAATAATTGCACCGTAGCTTTGTTACCCCCATTTTCAGGTGGCTAAAAAATGAATACCAACTTTACATACGAAAGATACCAACGCCAGATAATTTTAAAGGAATTTGGCGTGGCTGGTCAGCAAAAATTAGCTGCTGCAAAAGTGCTGGTAATTGGTGCAGGCGGACTTGGCTGTCCGGCCCTGCAATACCTTGCTGCGGCAGGTATTGGCACTATTGGTATTGCAGATGATGATGTAGTTTCGTTAAGTAATCTGCACAGGCAGGTGCTCTACACAGTACAAGATATTGGTAAGCCGAAATCATTCATAGCGAAAGAAAAACTGCAACAGCTAAATCCTGAAATAAGCATCAATGTTTATAACGAGCGGCTCACTACCAAAAACGCATTAACCCTCATTGATAGTTTTGACATCATCATTGATGGTACAGATAATTTTGCATCCCGGTATTTAATAAATGATGCCTGTGTGCTGATGAACAAGCCATTGGTTTTTGGAGCGGTATCACAATTTGAAGGACAGTTGGCAATTTTTAATTACCAAACTAATGATGAAGGTACGCCGGTAAATTACCGGGATCTGTTTCCTGTACCACCCAAAGATGATGAAGTACTCAATTGTGCAGCAGCAGGCGTACTAGGCGTTTTGCCTGGCATTATCGGCACTATGATGGCAAGCGAAACCATCAAGTTAGTTACAGGCATAGGCAAGCCACTGATTAATTCTCTGTTAACTTACAACACTTTAAATAACGAGGTTTATCAGGTGGCCTTATCATCCAACCCGGCTACGGCTTTGTTGCTGCCGCAAAATGAAGAAGCGTTTAAACAGATGGATTATGTGTTTCTTTGTTCCGCATCTTTTCTACCTTTTGAAATAGGTGTTGACAGATTTAATGAATTAATAGCTACATCAAAAGTGGATATTATTGATGTAAGAGAATCAGGAGAATTACCGGAGATCAATGCATTTAATTATTCACAAATTCCTTTGTCAATATTTGAAGAAAACATGACGCTGATTGAAAACGAAGTGGTGATTTTATTTTGTCAATCAGGAAAAAGAAGCAAGCAAGCCGCTCAATATTTAATTGATAGAATGGGTAAATCAAAGAAAATATTTAGCCTAAAAGGGGGCATTGTTGACTGGCTGAATCACTATCAAAATCAACAACGATGAAAGAACACAAACCAAAAAATATATTTGTACAAGGTCCGGTTGTGGCTTCATTTATTGGAGACAGTATTCACAAACACAGCAGCAATACTGCCATTGGCGGTCACAGTATTTTTCTGGGACAGGTAAGGGAAGATATAATTGAGGGAAAGAAAGTAATTGCCATTGAATACAGCACTTTCGAAGAAATGGCACTCGAAAAAATGCAAACCATCAGAGAATCAATTTTTGAAAAATACCCGCTCACCTGCATGCACGTATACCATAGTTTAGGCAAAGTTGCCGCTGGTGAAATATCGCTTTTTGTATTTGCATCCTCCGCTCATCGCAAAGCATGTATTGCTGCCTGTGAAGAAACAGTAGAGCGAATAAAAGCGGAACTGCCCATCTGGGGCAAAGAAATATTTGACAACGAAACCCATCAATGGAAAGAGAATAAATAACCATGGTTAACATCATACATAAACAAAACAGCCTGCGACAGGCGATTGCTTCAGCCATTGTAACTGTCTCCAATCAGGGCACCATTGATGCCATTAAAAACAGGCTTGTACCCAAGGGAGATGTGTTTGAATTTTCAAGAGCTGCCGGGTTACTGGCAGTAAAAAAAACCAGCGATGTAATCCCCGATTGTCATCCGTTACCGGTTGAATATACCGCCATCACCCACCGGATTGAGGGATTAAATATTATCATCAATGTAGAAGTGCATACCATTTACAAAACCGGTGTGGAAGTAGAAGCCATGCATGGCGCAGCTGTTACGGCGCTTACGATGTATGACATGTTGAAGCCAATTGACAAAGGAATTGAAATATCCAACATAAAATTAGATAGTAAGAAGGGCGGCAAAACAGATTTTAAAAACATCGATGGAGGTAATTTATTGTGTGCGGTAATCGTTTGTTCAGATAGTGTTGCAGCAGGCAATAACGAAGACAGCTCCGGGAAATTGATTGTTGAAAAATTACAACAGCATCATTTATCTACCAATAAATACGAAATCATTCCAGATGATTTTGCAACCATACAGGCAAAGGCAACAGAATTAAGTGAAGCAGGTTTTCAACTCGTACTCTTTACCGGCGGCACCGGACTTTCTCCAAGAGATATAACTCCTGATGCCATTACACCCATGCTAGACAGGCAAATTCCCGGCATTATGGAAGCTGCCCGAAACTATGGACAGCAAAGAACTCCCTACGCTATGCTATCAAGAGGCGTAGCTGGTTTTATTAAAAACACTTTAATCATTACATTACCTGGTTCACCCAAAGGCGTGGCGGAAACTATGGATGCGTTGTTCCCTTATGTACTGCATGTTTTTAAAGTAGCGGAAGGTATGAGGCATTGAGTATTGAAATAAATATTATAAAATCCATTTCAATTTACAGCTGCTATCTATTTATAATAACTGATTTTTTAGTAGCTATAAATACCCAATCTAGAAGATTGAAAGTTGAACTATATTTAAATTTAAAAGATATCCAAAGAACTAGCATCTTTGGATATCTTATTTACGATAAACTATTTTTTCTCCAGTAATTTAAAAAACTGATCCAGCGGAGGAAGAATATCAATCCT
>JBBQEA010000215.1:0-8692 GCA_038320245.1 Chitinophagales bacterium
TACCTGTAATGGCGAAGGTTCTACCATTACCAATAAATGTACCGTTTGTAAAGGCGAAGGCCGGGTTTATGGAGAAGAAACAGTAACGATTGATATTCCGGCAGGCGTACAGGAAGGCATGCAGCTAAGCCTGAATGGCAAAGGCAATGCAGGCGAACGTGGTGGCAGCAATGGAGATTTAATCGTTTTAATTGAAGAAGAAGCGCATGAGCATCTCCACCGGGATGGGCTAAACGTTGCTTTCGATTTACATATTTCGTTTCCCGATGCAGTGTTTGGCACACAGATAGAAGTACCAACTATTGATGGAAAGGCCAAAATAAAAATTCCACCAGGCACCCAAAGTGGTAAAATTTTCCGGTTAAAAGGAAAAGGTTTCCCGTCTGTTAATAGTTATGAAAAAGGTGACCAACTGATACATGTAAATGTATGGACACCACAACATGTAAATGGGGAAGAAAAAGATATGCTTGAGAAAATGCAGGCTAGTAGCAACTTTCAGCCAAAACCAGAAAAAGGAGATAAATCATTTTTTGATAAAGTAAGAGAGATGTTTAGTTAATCATCAGCATCTTTACGTTTTCTTTTTGATTTGGATTTGCTATAAATTTTTTTAGCATCACCTACCAATTTTACAAATTGTTTTTGCAGATAGTCATTTTGATTGCAGGCATCAACTGCTAACCGCTCCAATAGTTGCCAATCAGCTTTTTTGGTAAGGTATTTAGATTCCCGCAACTTCATACCGAACAATGCAATGGCAGCACCTAATTGTAGCTCTTTGTTGATGCTGGTAAATTGTGCGCTGTTGGCACTACACTGGTAATATATTTTGTTTTCAACTTTGTTAGAGACTGGTCTGTATCTTAATGTAACATCCGCTAAGGATTGGTTAGCTAATGTTTCAGCATTTAACTTATCAAAACCATCAACCGGTGTAAGTTCAAAAATGGCCAAAACACTATTGCCGCTTCCAACCTCACCGCCATCCAAATCGCCGGTGCTATCTGCTATGGCATCTTTTTTATTATCAAATCCAATCAACCGGTAATCTTTAACCACATCAGGTTTAAAAGAAACATTTAAGAATACATCTTCTGCAATGGTAAAGAAGGTTTGTGTTACTTCTTTCACCAGTACTTTTTCTGCTTCGTTAATATCATCGAGGTAAGCATAATTACCGTTTCCACGTTTGGCCAGCGTTTCTAATTTTGAGTCTTTAAAATTCCCCATCCCCACACCAAGACAAGTAAGATAAACACCCGACCGTCGCTCAATCGTTATTAAATCTTCTAATGCTTTTTCAGTAGTTTCACCCACATTAAAGTCGCCATCGGTAGCTAAAATAACCCTGTTGTTGCCGTTCTTTATAAAAGATTTTTGTGCCATCTGGTAAGCCAGCCTTATGCCAGATTCTCCGGGTGTATCGCCACTTGCGGTAAGCTCTTCGATTGATTTGATGATTGTTTCTTTTTCTGCGCCGCTCGTAGGTTGTAGCCATACTGCCACCGAACCGCCATAGGTAACAATGGTAACTGTATCTATTGCTCTCAGATTTTTCACCAGCATTTGAAAAGCAGCTTTAAGCAATGGCAATCTGTTGGGCATATCCATGCTACCGGAAGCATCTATCAAAAATACCAGATTACTGGGCGGTACGTTTTTCATATCAATTTTGCCGGCATTCACGTTTAAAAACAACAACTGCTTATTTGAATTCCATGGGCAGGCAGCTAATTGCGATTCAATGGAGAATTGCTCCCCTATTTCAGGTTCCTTGTAATTGAGGTTAAAATAATTTAATAACTCCTCTATTCTTACAGCATCTGGCGGCACTTTACTTTTCATGCCTAAAAACCTTCGGATATTACTATAGCTAGCTTTGTTTACATTAAGAGAAAAACCGGTATTGGGAAATTTACCGGCGTTTACCAATTCGTTTTCAACCAAAGAAAAATAAGATTCATCGCCCAAAGACCAGGTAAACTTTGACGACAGGTTTTTATCTTTGGTTATTGAAATGAGCCTGGGCCTGTGTTTGCTGGAGTTGGAAGAGAGTGCTTTTAAAATAACTTCTACATAATTATTGGCCTCTATCGCAATGGTTTTAGTTTCAAACCCATCCAGCGCTATCGTTATAGAATCCTTTGCTTTTGTGCTGGAAATACCAAACCCACCGGAACTGCCGGAATAGTACAATAGTTTATCTGAATGCAATACAATCTTTACATTTTGTAAATTTTCTTTTTTTTCATCCTTTATTTGCCCACGGAGATAAAACTGGGCATTACAATTAAGAACGATGAAGCTTATAACAATTATGGATATACAGTTTTTCAATAAGCAACAATTAAGATATTTTATCGAGCCAACAACGATTCTAAGCCTGTTCTATTGTACCTCTCCGCCAATTAGCTGGTATATTTCAGGTATATTACGGCCAAGGCCATCAAAATCTAACCCAAATCCCAATAAAAAAATATTGGGAACACTAAAGCCTAAATAATCAATTACAATTGGATGTTCCAAGGCTTCCGGCTTATGGAGTAAGGCAGCAATCTTTAAGGAGGCCGGCTGTTGGTTCACCAATTGAGGCAAAAATTTGTTGAGTGTATTGCCCGTATCAACAATATCTTCAATAATAATTACATGACGATTTTGAAGCGGCTCATCTAAACCAATAGAGGTAATAACATTACCAGTGCTGCGAGTGCCTTTGTAGGAAGCCAGCTTTATAAAACAGATTTCTGCTTCAATATTTATCTCTTTGAAAAGATCTGAAGCAAACATAAAAGAGCCATTGAGAATAGCTATAAAAATGGGACGTTTATCTTTATAATCAGCATTAATTTGTGTAGCCAGTTCTTTAATGCGGATACTAATTTCCATTGCAGGAATATAAGGCTTAAACTCTTTATCGTTTACTTTAATGATTGACATGGTTGTTATATTTTTTTGGGCAGCACTTTATTTTTCTATTTAGCAACAATCAATTGTTGACCAATACTTAGGTTATCGCCGGTAAGATTGTTCCATTCCTTTAATTGCATAACCGTTACATTATACTTTTTGGAAATGGTGTACAATCCTTCTTTGGGCTGTACCAGGTGAGTTATAGTTTTTGTATCTGTTGCTACCTTAACAATGTTTGCAGCTACGGTGGCTTTGCTGTGTTGCAGGTTCAATTGAGTTCCGGGCTGTAATTCATCTTCTATTAGCAGCTCATTATAACCCAACAAATTTTGCAATTGCATTCCCTGCTTTTGAGCCACATCGTACAGTGTTTCTCCCGGCAAAGTGTTGTAATATTCCACAGCTCCAATGGCTTGCTTTCTCTGCAAATAAATCAGTTGGTCTTTAGCTAGCAGACCATCCGTTGTTAAATCGTTGTACGATAGTAATTTGCCTAACGGTATATTATTTTGCGTAGCAATTGCCAGTAAGGAAGTTCCTTTTGCAGCTAACATGCATTTGCTGCCGTTGATGGTAGTTACATTACCAGTAAATGCTGCGTTATTGCTTGCTTCATTTTTTGTTGTTGTTTCTACAACAGTTTTATCAATAGCAACATCATTTTCATCCTCATTTTTGTTCAATTCAAATTTGGGCACTTCATCACCTGCCGCCAAAGAATATTGCTGCAAATTGTATAGTTCAATATTTTTTATGAGAATGTCAGGATATTTAGGGTTGGTTGCATAACCTGCTTTTTTCAGGCCTCTTGCCCATCCTTTGTAATCTGAAGGATTAAGGACGAATAAACTACTGTAACGTTCGCTACCCCTCAAAAAATTGCTGTGATCACGGAAAGATTCCTCTGCATCTTTATAGGAACGGAAACATTCACCAACAGCATCATCATCATGCGTTACGCCAGGACCCGTCCAGTTGCTTTTGCATTTTATACCAAAATGATTATTTGATTTTTTTACAAGGCTGCTGTTGCCGCTTTCAGTTTCCAGCAGGCCTTGCGCAAGTGTAATGGAAGCAGGTACCCCCATTCGCTTCATTTCCCTAATGGCAACATCTTTATATTGCTCAATGTATTGTTGCGGCGTTATCTGCTGTGCGGAAACACTTGTACCCAGCATTAGAAACACCACAATGGGATAAAGTTTTTTAAACATAGTTTATTGTAATTAGATTTATTCCGGATCTGCAAAAAGTAAAACAATTCTATTTTTTTCTGATGATACTAATACCATCTCTCATGGTAAGCACTACCTGTTGTACCCGGTTATCTGCTTTTACATGCAGATTAAAGTTGTTAATTGCAACTGCATTTTTTCCACTGATAGGTTGCTGCAATACTTGTCCGTGAAACAACACATTGTCGGCAATGATTACCCCGTTCTTTTTTACACTCGGCAAAATTAATTCGTAATAATCAATATACCCTGTTTTATCTGCATCTATAAAAACAATATCCCAAATTTCTTTCAGGGTTGGGATAATTTCCAAGGCATTACCTGTTAATTGAACTATTTGGCTGGCATGCAAAGATTTGTTAAAAAAAGATTGGGCAAGTGCTGCATCCTGTTCTCTTAGTTCAATTGTAAATAATTTTCCTTGCGGTTGCAATCCTTTGGCTAAACATAAAGCACTGTACCCTGTAAAAGTGCCCACTTCTAAAATTCTGGATGGTTGTAATAGCTGGCTGAGTACTGCAAGAAATTGACCCTGTACTTTCCCACTAAGCATATGTGCCTGCGGATGATTTTTTGTGGTGTAGTCGTTGATTGTTTGCAACAGTTCATCCTCATCGGATGTAAACATGTCAGCATATTGTTCTGCCGCTGCATTTATCAATTCAATCATCGTTCTATTTTTTGGTTTTTATCAACACGATTTAGCTTTACGAAAAGCATACTCCTTATCAAACGAATAAATGTATTGATTTATTTAGTGAAAATAGTTTCATTTAATCAGTAGCATTAAAGATAATTGCAGCAGCATGTGTTTAAAAAGTTGAAAATGCAGTTTTCCCATAAATGATAAAAGCATTGAAATGAAGCGCCAGCAATAATTGTTGCCATTTTTTAATCATAACATAATAATTTGCCGGCTTATCCGTTACATGCCTTACTAATATCCAAATAAAAACTATAACATGGAACTACTGTTGGGCTCAAAAGAAAACAGGCTAAGAAATTTACTAATTGGTATTGCAATTTTATGTGCAGGTTTTCTATCGGCTGTATGGGTTAATATGGGTTCGTAAACGCCAGGTATCGTTTGCTATTAATGCGACATTGAATATTGCTTTTCTACTGCCCGCAAATAATCGTTTAGTAAATAGAACACACTATAAATTTAAATACAGTTTGTTTAGAGTGTTTAGCATTTTAGTTGGGGTACAACATTGTAAACTATTAATAAAACCCAAACTCAATATTTCCCCCCCCTGATAGTAAGCAGCAAACCACTCCGGCAAACCTCACTATTCAATATCCACATCCATCACGTTATCATCAGGTATGCGATCAATTAATTTATTGTAGGGATCAATGCCGGCTTTAATGGGTTTACCTTTTACATGCAACGTGATTTTTCTTTGTCCTGCTGATAATTTATATTTCTGTATGTAAAGTGGATTAATCATTTTTCTGCCATTTTTATCCTTTGTCTCTTCTCCAAATATGGCTATGTCAATATAGTCGTTCATGGGAGCTACAGATTCTTTTCCACTACTATCTGCATATAATTTTTTGGTGCCAAAATCAATGGTTACATCATACGCATCCTTACCGGCTGGTTTAGCTGTGGCTTTAATCATTTTATTTTCATAAAGCGTAATCTTCTCCCAGGTATCGGTTAAATAATAATGCAGAGAATCTGGTGTATGCTTTTTAAGAAATGTATATAAATCATTGCTTCCTGCAAACGGACCGCTTTCTTTTAAAGCAAAGCTATCCCTGAACTCATGCAAGGCTTTGTTGAGGGTGCTATCTCCAATTAAATCCCGGAGACCATACAATACGAGGCTTCCTTTATTGTACCATTCGTACGGTCGATTACAATTAATAAATACATTTTCCTTTTTCGCTTCATTGGCCCTACCGCTCAAATACCTGTCTAGTTCATCTTTTAAAAATCGTTTCATATTATCCTTGCCATACTTTCTTTCTGTAAGCAACAGGGCGGTATATTCTGCCAGTGCTTCTGATATTAAGTTGGAGCCTCTTGTATAATTTGGCGTTACCTGATGGCCCCACCATTGGTGCGCCAATTCATGTGCAGTGACAAAATATATGTAGTCAAAATCATCCGGACTTTTAAAGTCTGCAACCCAACCAAAACTTTCAGAAAACGGAACAGTATTAGGAAAGCTCTGAGCAAATCCGGCGTACCTGGGAAATTCTAACAAACGCATTTGCCGATACTGAAATGGCCCGTACGCTTTTGAAAAATATTCAAGGCCATCTTTATAGGCTGCCTTAAACCGATCCAAATTAAATGGGTGTTGTTTGTCGTAAAAAATTTCAATATTGATCTTTCTTCCATCGCTGATGGTAACAGCATCTTTCAGCACTTCGTATTTTGCAGATACAATGCTGAAGAATAAATCGATGGGTGTATCCTGCACATAAGAAAAATACTTACGACCATTTTCCTCCCAGGTTTTTTGAAGGTACCCTGGTGCTACAGCAATCTGATCGGGAGTGGTACTAACTACTGCCTCAAAATGAATCAGGTCTCCATCATCATTAAATAACATTCGGTTAATTCCCTTGGGATCGTCTTGTTGAGGATACTCATCATCCTTCGGTTGCAATCCGTTCTTTTTTCGGTATTCATCGCTTTCCAGTTCTCTTTGCGGATCGTAGCCAAATGCAGGCAGACCGCCACTGTAAAAAGTGCCATTGTATAAAATCTCCCTGCTGTAACCACTGTTTAAAAATCCATGATTAGCAATGGCTGAGTTAACTTCCAGCAAGGCTGTATCACCGGGTTGCAATGTTGCAGGCAATGTATAAATACGGTAATTAAGCGTGTCTTTTCCTTTTTTAAACCAGGTAAAAAGGGAATAGGGATAAGCTAACGGGCTGGTATAACTGACAGGCTTTCCATTATACAAAATGCTGTAATCAACGTTTTGCTCAGCTAACAAGTGTAATGCATTGATGGGTTCACCCGATTTATTTTTAAGAAAAAGTTTTGCATAAATAGCCACCCTTCTTTCATTGGGAAAAATATCGGCCTTCATCAACACCGTGGTTACTTTTGGCTGTGCTATAGTTTCATATTTCTTTAAAGTTTTCTCGTACAATGCAGTTCTGTTTCGGGTCTCTGCACCTGTGTAATAATTATTAAGGTAGCTTACGTTGTAATAAATATATGCTCCGCTGCCAATCCATCCTAAAAAAAACAGGGTGGTCAACAACTGCTGCCTGCCATTGAAGCGCTGCATAGCCACCCGCCATCTTTCTTTAAAACCACCGGTAATTCCTCGCTGATAAAAAATATAAGAAAGGGTTACCAGCAAAGCACCCAGCATCAGCCAATAAAAATTAAACCAGTTTACAGGCTGCAAAAAATGCCCAATGCCATTCATGTCGCTCCAGGTATAATTTGGCGTATAAAAATAAAAGAACAGGTTATAATCCATACGGGCAAAAGACCTTAGCAGGAACATGGTAACCCATATCAGCATAGCCATACCATGCCCCCCAAATTTGTTATTCATAATGATGTGTACCGCAAAACACAACAGTACCATCTGTATGTATGAAGGATAAGAAAGGAGGTACATTTCTGTAAAGTAAGTACTCAAATTATAGTTGGTAAACCCCTTAAGTGTTTGCACAATTACACCCATTACAATTGGTACATTACACAACACAAATGCTACCAAAAAAAGACCAGTTAATTTGGACAGATAGAAAATCAGGTTTGAAACAGGCATCGCATCATTCAAAATATTAAAACGGGTGGTTCGTTCCCGATGCACTGCCTCGCCAGTATAAAACAATAAAATAATAAAAATAAAAAGAGAATAATTGTAGTTTTTAAATTCCATTAAAAACACAGTGAGTGGCTTATTGCCCACACTATACAAAGTGTCGCCGATCCAAAAATCTATCAACAGAAAAACTACACCTCCACCTAAAATGGCCCTGAAGTAATTGTCTTTTATAATATTTAGAAATTCCAGTTTAGTAAGGTTCCACCATACTTTTTGTGTATGGGCTTTGCCAAAATCCTGTTGCACATTTTTGATAAGTGCAGGTATCGCAGCGTCCTGCTCATCTTTATTTTTACGTTTGCTTATTTGCTCGGGCTGTAAAAACTTTTGAAAGCTAAACCGGCGATAAGCAAACCCAATAATGAATGCAGCAACTCCCAACCAAATTACTCTGTTTAAAATTATTACCCTGGTAATGGGCGCCAGCAACGTATTCTTTTCAACCGGGGTAGAATACCTCGTTTCCAGCTGATAGGTATTAATTGCAAAGGGATCCAGCAGTTTAACCAATTCTCTATTATCCAGATCTCTTACCAAAAAGTTGGCGAGGAGGTAGCCAATAAATAAAAAAATGCTGGCCGTATAAATAACTTTTACATTACGGGTAAGCGATACCAACGCAAAAAATATGGTAGAACTAAGCAATAAATTTCCAATACTAAATACAAAATAAGGATGAAAATAATTCCATAATCCATAAGCGCCAATACGCTCCGCAGGCACCCA
>JBBQEA010000216.1:0-8506 GCA_038320245.1 Chitinophagales bacterium
CGCTCACCGACCAAACCAGTGCCCACGATCCGCTCATTGGTTATGTGCCGCACACACTCACTAACGCCGAGGCCAACCTGCTTCGCAATGAGGATCCAGAGCATTACCTTACACTTAGTTACGAAAGTATGTACCTGCATGTACAGCTGATGCTTCAACTGATGGACAAAGGCGCTATCACTTTCGACTATGGCAACAATATAAGGGCTAGAGCGATTGAGCATGAAAGGAACTATAAACATGTAAATAATGACTATCAATCTTTAGAGTCCAGAACCCCTCATGGAGGGGCAGTGGGGCTTTTTCCCGGTTTTGTGCCGGCTTATATACGACCATTATTTTGCGAAGGCAAAGGCCCGTTCCGCTGGGCAGCGCTCAGTGGCGATGCAGCTGACATTGCCGTTACGGACGAATGCATCATCAACCTCTTTCCCGAAAATAAAAGCCTGCTTCGCTGGATGAAAATGGCGCAGGAAAAAATTGCCTTCCAGGGATTACCCGCCCGTATTTGCTGGCTGGGACAAGGCGAAAGGGAAAAGGCCGGACTGGCCTTTAACGAATTGGTACGCACCGGCAAAATAAAAGCACCCATTGTTATTGGCCGTGATCATTTAGATACCGGCAGTGTAGCAAGCCCCAACCGGGAAACCGAAGCCATGCTGGATGGCAGCGATGCTGTGGC
Organism: Chitinophagales bacterium; assembly: GCA_038320245.1. Classification (GTDB taxonomy): domain Bacteria; phylum Bacteroidota; class Bacteroidia; order Chitinophagales; family Chitinophagaceae; genus Ferruginibacter. The sequence continues at coordinate 683 of JBBQEA010000216.1, forward strand.
CGACTGGCCCATTCTTAATGCGCTCGTAAATACAGCCGGCGGTGCAAGTTGGGTTTCGTTACATCATGGAGGTGGGGTTGGTATGGGCTATAGCATACATGCAGGCATGGTAATAGTTGCAGATGGTACTGCTGATACAGCTTTGCGCCTAAAACGGGTATTAAGGAACGACCCGGGAATGGGCGTTATTCGGCATGCAGATGCCGGGTATGAATTGGCAAAAGAAACCGCCAAAGAACATGGGTTGGATTTGGAAAGCAGGTGGTAGATTTTTTGTATTGTGTTTGTAGTGTTTGCTTAAAACTTTATTGTGGGTGAAATTTCGTTCGGGTACAAAATGCCTTTCCTACTTGAACTAGCAGGTGTTTTCTGCACCGATGGATGAGGGAAATCTGGATACTGAACAAGGAGTATTACCTGATCCTTACAACGGCCCAATAGCTGATACAGTTAATAAAAAAGATGCAGCTCTAAAAAGCTGCATCTTTTTTTGTTATTTATTGCTTCATAACTTTTTCAGTAATTACGCCATCTGTTGTTAATAGTTTTAAAACATACATACCCGTTGGTAAATCTCCAGCCTTAATATACAATTGATTTAGCCCGGTAGATATCGTCGACCGTTTATATTTCAATAGTTTGCCACTCATATCCAGTAATTGCAACTCAATATTTTGATTGCCGGACGATTGCATTTGGATGGTTAGATCATTAACAAATGGATTGGGCGAAATGCTGATAACCCGGTTATTCATCTGCTCGTTTGTTTTTATTCTAATCACTTTGCTGTAGCTAAATCTTCCATCTTGATCGATCATTTTAAGGCGATAAAACAATTGCTGGCTATTGGGTAATTGCACATCATCAAATTGATAATTAGTGATAGGCGCTAACCCCCTGGCTTGTAAAAATCCAATTTTTTTGAAGCTGGCAACATCCGTACTCCGTTCTATTTCATACCCAGCAAAACGGATTTCATTGGTTACTTTCCAGTTAAGTTGTACACCGTTATTTACTTTAGTGCCATTGAAATTAAGTAAGGTTACCGGTAACGCAGCGCCTGTTAAATTAGCCAATACAAAATCGCTGAAACTGGTGAACGGGTCACTGGTAATACTGCCTTGCGGTGAAGTGGTTCCGGCTCCTCCAATGTCTAACCAATTGGCGCTGCCGTCATCTTTACCAATGCGTAATGCAGACGGGTCAGTAATTCCATCGGTGGCTTCATAATAAATGGTTGCGGTGGCATCTATAAAATTGTTGCTGCCGCCGGTGATTTTAACGGTATGGTACCATTGCTGGTTGATATTGGTGAACGTAGCAGGTAACGTTCTGGCAGGTGGCATTCCGGTAAATAATTCAGCTTCGTATTCTACATTGAAATCAAAACTGCTTTGATTAGCCACTAGTATAAACTTTCGGTAGATATTGTTTTTTCCTACCGGAAAGTCGATGGAATCGCTGGTGCTAAAAACCTGCCGACGTAATTTACCGTCAATATAGCTATTGGCATTGGCACCGGTAATAGTGGAATTAAAGCCTGATATCAGGCGAATATAATTGGCCGCATTTACTTTTATCACGCCATTTATAAGCCCTAGTTCGCCACTGATATCAACATTGCCATCTATGTTTAAGCCCTGGCTATTGTTTACAATTAATCTTGAAATAAGTCCGTTACCGCTGATGGATGCAGCAGAATTGTTGTCAGCAACCACTATACTATCTGCTTGCATTTCTATATTGTTAATGAGTGTTCCCAACAATAAAATGTTGGCGGAGTTGGAGCCAGCAAAAGTACCGGTATTAGTTTTAAAGGTACCCTTTATAGTTAGTTCATTTCCTGGTAATGTTTTGTACATATCCAGTTGGGTTCTGTTGCCGGTTAGTTCTAGGTTACCGGTAGTTTCTATCACTACCTGGTCCAGCGGAATTGATTTATTAAAATCGATGGTGTGAAATATCCAGATGGTATCATCTCCTTTGTTGGGAGCTCTTGTTGCGGGAGAAAAATTGATACTGCCCATAGGCCTGCTTTCCCATATAGCCGAATTGGTAAAAATACCGTTGTTGCTGCTTCGGAACTGAAGCGGTGTTTGACAGGTAATGCCACCAATAAACCCTGCATCGTTAATGGAATTACCCGAGAACTGAATGGTGATAACACCATCCGGGTTGCTGGCAACAAATTCGTATTTATCTGCTGCGGTCGTTGCCTTGTCTAACCTGCCAATTTGGGGTGCTCCCGTAGTGCTGCCATCATAAATACGCAGCAGGCTAAACTTGCCAAAATTAAATTTATTGATGGTTAGTTTCAGTTTTTTTCCGGCATCACCTGGGGTATAGGTTTTTGTGTAACTAAGGGTTGAGTATGGCGCATTTACGCCTCCATCATCGTAAAAGCTGGTATCACAAACAGTGGTTACAGTATTGTCATTGATCAACACGCCGGTGGCATACTTAGTAGTAACAGGAGTTGAAAATACGCTGGAACAGCCGTCAGCAATCCTGGTATAAAATGCGCTGTGTATTTCCGGATTTACAGGGCTGGCACTTGCCGGTGCTACCGTGTTGGTAGTACCGGCATTGGTAATTGTACCTCCGGTTTGCCAGGTAATAGTATGTCCAGCCAATTCGGGTATAGTTAGTATTGAAGTAAAGTCGTTTCTAAAACTTAGTATCGTATCTGCACTACTGATTACAGGTGCCGGCGGTACATCAAGTGCTCTTACTTTTATTACCACACTATCTCTTAAAATGCAGCCCCGGTAATCTACTCCAGATAAATAATATGCTGCGGTTACAGTTGGTTTTACCGTAATGCTGTTGCTGGAAAAAGGTATCACACTGCCATCGGAATTACTAAATTGAAAGGGCGATCGTAAATTGTTTGTAGAAATATTGGTTAGGATAATGCTGCTATTGGGGCACACACTATCTGCAGGTGTACCATCAATAAATACTTTGGTAAAAATGGCAAAATTCAGGCTGTCGTTCAGCGGTTCGTTATCTGCAGCGCAACTGGTTTTTGCATTAAATACATGGTTGCCTTTGGAGGTAAAATCGTAACTATTCAATAATATGACTGTATCTCTGCCACCGGCTTCAATGGTGCCGGTATTTTTTAAAACGGTAAAGGGGATACTGGTATTGTTTACTTCATCTCTTACAAATCCCGCAATAGTTACCGGGTTGGCAGCATAGTCGTGCACTTGTGTGGAAAAATTTCTTACGGTAGCTTTAACCACTTCATTATTTGTTTGCAGGCATCGTGGACCTGTAATTTTTTCTATCCCTACATCCACGGCATTTTTTTGTTCAAATACCGATATGTTTGCACTGAACGGAGTGGTAGCTTCGGCCCATGAGTCAAAAGAGTTTGAATTTGAGTTATACTGTTTCTGCGCCAATTTTGGATACTGAATAAAAAAGCCCAGGCCCATGTTACTTGTCTCCCGCTGCGCAAATACTACAAAATAGTCATCTGTTACGCTGATATTTGGAACAGGAATAAAGGAAGTATTCTCAACATCTGTTTTAAAAACAGGAGAGGTAAACAATAGTGTGCCAGGACTGCCACCGGTACCATCATCTTCATAAATACGCATATCAGTAAATACATGGTAGCTGGTAAAGTATGCCCTTACCTGTGATATTGTGCGGGTGCCTGAACCAAACATTTTTGTCCCAATCTTTCCTTCATTGCCGTTAAAGCCAAAACCGTTAAGACTCTTTTTATTTTCATTAAAAATTTTAAGGTGCGATTGGGAGATAGTTTGCGTTGCCTGTAAACTGTTATTGGCAACCCGGTCATCGGTAGGACCATTTACAGTAACTGTTACGGTTTGTGTTCCTTTGTTGGCAGCCGTAAATGCAGCAAAATTTAACAACTGGCTTCCGCCGGCAGCAAGTGCTGGTATATTGATGGTTTCAGTAAAAGTGTTGGCGCCTGTTACCGTAAGTGTTACCGGTATCGTTGTAGCATCAATGGTACCTTCATTTTTTATGAGTACCTGTATATTTTTAGTGATGCTGGTATTTTGTGGTACAGCATCATCTGTATATAATTCAGCAATATTTATATCGTTGTTAATTCTGCCGAAAAAATTCATGGAAGTGCCAGCTGTCGGCACTACTGCTTTTTCCAGGTAATTTATCCTTCCAAGTGCTGTAAGAAATGGATCGGTAAAATCTCCTTTGTCAAACGCCAGCATCGAACCGGTTTTGGTATATGAAATAAAGTTGCTGCTGTTAGCCTTTACCCCGATGCAGGTGCCTCTTATAGTAGCGCTATTGGCAGATGGTATCCAGTTGCCATATAACAGCTCTACGTCGTTGGAGGTTTCATACAATTTTACCTGAAATTCCATATTGGTAAACTGGTGCTGCAGTGTCCCTCCGGGGTTATCTGCATCTCTAAGGTTTTTCCATTGGATGGTAGTTATTCTGTTTGGAGTAGCACCCGTTGTAAGCACATGGTATTGCGGTGCAGCATTGCCTTGTACCAAATCGCAAAATAAAGGCATTACAATATTTTGAAATGCTTCGGTCGTATTGGTCATTACATTGCTGTAGGAGTTAAATGGACTGGGTGCTATTAAAGTAGAAATCCCCGGAGCAACCGGGCCAAATTTTAAAATTCCATCAGCATGTATCATGCATTCCGTAAATACAGTGCCGTTAAAATTAAAATTAAACCCAATGTTGATGGGTGTTAATGAAGTACCACTTTCCGCATCTGTCATTGTAATAACGTTGCCGGTTGCACTTATATCGTTATAGCTTTTAACGGTTAGCTTTGTATTGGTAAAACTATAATTGAATTGGGCAAAACATGCGGCACCTGTTAGTACACTTACAATAAGCAGTAAAATTCTTTTCATAATTATTTTTTTGATACAATAAAATTGCGCATTTACCGGCATTGTCCATAGTACCCAAATCAGGTATTTATTTTTGAATAAAATACCTGAATGCAGGTAGCGGTTCACATCGGGGAATTGACTATTTTTCAAAAAAAAATTACATGATCAGATACAGCGTGATGGGTTTTATAATTGCTGCCAGCATATTTACCCAATCATTGAATGCCCAGGATACCGGCTTGCGATACCCTGATAGTCTTGCTGCTGTTGCGTTTAAAAAGAAGCCAGACAGTAATGCTGTACAGGCGTTCCTCTTACTACAGCGTTATTTTTTCAATAAAGGATTTTATGACTCTGCTTTGAAGTATGCGGCCTTATCTGTTCCCGTTACCCAAAAGTTGGGCGATAGGAAAACACTGGCCCGCATGTATTACAACAACGGCCTTATTTACACCAATCTTACCCGTTACGACAGTGCTGCTTATTTTACAGATACTGCTGCGGCGCTTGCGAGGCAGCTTGCAGACACAGCTCTTTTGATAAACTGTTTTAATGCAAATGCTTTGCTTTGTAATTACCAGTCCGACTACAATAAAGCAGTTAATTACCTGATGCAGGCTGCAAATCTTATTGAACATGGTTCCGGCTTAAAATACAAAAACTACCTTCCGCAGGTATATGGCAATATTGGCCATAACCTGATTGCAGAAAATCAGTTAAATAATGGTATTGCCTATGAACAAAAAGCATTGTTGCTAAAAGATTATCCTGATGAAGACCGCTATCGTGTAATGTTGCATCTTGATGTTGCAGATGCTTACTTAAAACTTAATAATTATCCTGTTTCAAAATTATACCTGGATACTGCTGTTCAGTTAAATGACCAATTGGACAACATACAGCTGGCATCGCTGGTGGCTAATACAGAAGGTGCATACTATGCAGCAGTAAAGGATTTACCACGGTCACTTACTGCATTTAAACGGGCATACCAAATGGCTGATAGTGTGAACAACGAATACCTTCAATCGGAGGCTGCGGACAATTTATCCCAAACATATTTTAAGCTGAATGAATTAGAACTGGCAGAAAAATTTGCACTGGAAGCTGGTGCATTTGGAAAAAAATATCGTCATTTAAAAGTAATAGCCAGCAGTTATTCAACACTAAAAGATATCGCCATAAGTAAGCAGGATTATAAAAATGCGCTGGCCTTTGCAGAGCTCAATAAATTGTATGCAGACAGTGCATCAAACGCCGAAACACAAAAGACGACTCTATACCTCGAATCAAAATATCAGGGAGAGAAAAAGGAAAAAGAAATTGCGAGCCTCCAGGTAACTAACACACAACGGCAGTTGATGGTCTTGTCGAGGAATCGTTTCCTGATTATTGGCGGCATCATTGCGGTTGCACTTTTGTTGTTGTTGAGTTTTAAATACAGAAACAGTAAGCAGAAGCAAGTGATCACTCAAAAAGAGAAAGAAGTGCAGCAACAGCAAATTCAGTTTTTAGAAAAACAGCAGCAGCTGGTAAGTATGCAAAGCATGATCAATGGACAGGAAACGGAGCGTACCCGGATTGCGAAAGATTTGCATGATGGATTGGGTGGTTTATTCTCAACCATTAAAATGCAATTGAGCACCTTAAAACATGAAGAGAAGTCGCTTGAGACAAATGAGTTGTTTCAAAAAAGTTATGAACTTGTAGACAATGCATCCGTTGAAGTAAGAAGGATTGCACACAATATGATGCCGGAAGTGCTGATAAAACTGGGCATGGTACAGGCGGTACAGGAATTGTGTAACAGTATCAATGCCGGTAAATTACTGAGTGTGTCCATGCAATCGTATGGCATGGAACAACGGCTAAATGCATCTACCGAAATGATGTTGTTCCGCATTGTGCAGGAGCTGCTGAATAACATCATTAAACATGCTTATGCTACTGAAGCCATCATACAGTTTAACCGGGATGGAGATCGCCTGAGTGTAACGGTAGAGGATAACGGCCGTGGATTTAACATGGAAGATAGCAACGGAAAAAAGGCAGGACTGGAGTCTGTAAAAAGCAGGGTAAATTATCTCAATGGTAAATTATCCATCGACTCGGAACAGGAAATAGGCACAACCATAATGATGGATTTCTTAATTAACGAAGGGTAGTGCCGTTACGATATTCGTAATAGTTCAATAATAATTTCAACAACGATTATGCTGCTGACATTTTGAATTTTTATACGCCCGTTTTTTTTTGCGAATACCGTATTTCTATTGACTGATTTGAAAAGAGAAATGGTATCGCTTGCCGATGTTCAATCATTTCGTATTTTCACACAAAGCGTATTAAAAAATGATTTCCATACTTATTATTGATGACCATCCATTGGTAGGCAATGGCATTAGCATGATGCTAAAAGGAGAGGAGTACCTGGGTGTTATTGGTATCTGTAAAACAGGAAATGAAGCGTTGACTTTTTTGAGTGATGCACAGCCTGATATTATTTTGCTGGATATCAGTTTGCCCGATATTGACGGGCTGGAGCTGTGTTCTATGATCCGTAAAACCAATTCCTTTTCAAAAATTATCGGATTAACCTCTACCAATGAAGCTGGCATCATTACACAATTTCTTTCCAGAGGTGGCAATGGTTACCTGTTGAAAAATATGGAACGAGCCGAACTGCTGACGGCTATCCATGAGGTAATGAATAATAAAATATTTTTAAGTGCCGCTGCCAACCAAAAAATATTAGAGCAATATAACTCAGTAAATCATGCGCTAAAAAACACTTCAATATTAACCCGTCGGGAGAAAGAAATTTTACAGTTATTATACGAAGGGTTAAACGGTCCGCAAATGGCTGAAAAGCTTTTCCTAAGTACTTTCACGATAGAAACGCACCGTAAGAATTTAATGCAAAAGCTAAATGTAAATTCTACCCAGCAATTACTAAAAA
>JBBQEA010000217.1:0-8442 GCA_038320245.1 Chitinophagales bacterium
TTTGCCTTCAAAAGAAACCTTTGTAGCCAATGAAAGTATGCTGGCAGGTAAAAAAATACTGGTGGTGGATGATAATGAAATGAACAGGCTGGTTGCAACAACTATATTAAATAATTACGGTGCCGAAACGGTGGAAGCCGGCAATGGTCAGGAGTCTGTAGAATACCTGATGAAAAATTTAGTAGACCTTGTATTGATGGATATACAAATGCCGGTGATGAATGGATTTGAAGCTACTAAAATTATCCGAACTGTTATCAGCAAAACAATGCCCATCATTGCGCTTACGGCCAATGCCATTAAAGGAGATAATGAAAAATGTTTGGAAGCAGGAATGAATGATTACATGTCGAAGCCTTTTAAAGAAGAAGATTTACTTAGAAAGATTGCTACAAGTTTACTGGCAGAAGTGCCTAAAAATACCATTGCAGTTGCCAAGCAAGTTGAACGCCCGGTTAGTTATTATGATATATCAGAAATTAAACTTATCAGCAGGGGTAACGAAGAGTTTGTAAAAAAGATGCTTAAAATGTTTGTCGATCAAACTCCCGGTCACCTTTCAGAAATGCGTTCAAAATTACAGTCAAATCAACTAACAGTGGTTGGAGAAATTGCCCATCGCATAAAACCAACCATTGATAACATGGGTATCGTTTCTCTAAAAGCAACCATCCGGGAAATTGAAAAAATTGGTAAAAGTGGTGCTGATAATGGAGCGTTGCCGGGCCTGATGGAAAAAGTTGAAACTGATATTTCCTTTGCAATTGAGGCCATTAAAAGTGATTACCAATTAGCCTGATAATTGCACACCTCATTTACTTGATAGCATAGTTTTAATAAAAAAGAAGTCACCGGATAAGTGACTTCTTTTATTGTGCGGCAAAGGAGATTCGAACTCCCACACCCTTTCGGGCGCTACCACCTCAAAGTAGTGCGTCTACCAATTTCGCCATCGCCGCATTCCTTTTTGATAATTTTATTGAGGTGTGCAAATGTAAAATAATTTTATTCAACCTGTGTGGTTAAAAAAAAGCAATTCGTAAAAAAGGTATCTTTTTTTTTGGCTATTTTATTTTTTCAGAATTATTCTAAAAGTTGTTCCTTTTCCAACTTCCGTGTTTTTTACAAATAATTCACCCTTATGGTATTGTTCAATAATTCGTTTTGATAAGCTTAGGCCCAGTCCCCAGCCTCTTTTCTTTGTGGTAAATCCTGGCTTAAAAACATTGTTTATATGCTGCTTGCTGATGCCTTTACCTGTATCTGCAACATCAATAATTACCTGTGCTGTTTCGTCTTTTATGTTTATGCTGATATTGCCCTTTCCTTCCATTGAATCCAGTGCATTCTTCAATAAATTTTCAATCACCCAATCAAAAAGTGGCCCATTAATCATCCCGATAATTTCATTTTTTGCATTGCTGTTAAGTTCGAAATTTACTTTTTCCGGTGCTCTTCTTTTTATGTAGGCAACCATGCTGGCTATTTGACTAACAATGTTGTTGGGTTCAAGCTGAGGCGTACTGCCAATTTTGCTAAACCGGTCACTCACTAGTTTTAGCCTGTCCACATCTTTGCCCATTTCATGCATTATTTTTTCGTTGCCTCCCTTTTCATTCAATAATTCTATCCAGCCCTGCAAGGAAGAAATGGGCGTGCCAAGTTGGTGGGCAGTTTCTTTCGCCATGCCTGCCCATACCTGGTTTTGGGTTGATTTGTTGCGGGTGGAGATAGTGATTAATGTAATGATAATAAAAAGGGCTACAATAAATAGCTGAATCAATGGATAGTACCGTACCTCCTGCAATAATTTTGAATCTCCATAATAATATTTATTAATAATCAGTGGATCGCTGCTGATTTCTATTTTTATTTCATCATGCAGTTGTTTAAACGCCTGTACTTTGTCCCGAAGATAGCTGCTGTCATTTTTGATAGCATTGGTATCAAGATTCAATCCTTCGCCAGACGGATTGTCCATTTCATCTGTTTCAATTATGGGGATATCGGTATTGTGAGACGTAATAGTTGTGGTAAGATCCAGCGCTGATTTATCCGTTGTGCCAATCCTTGTTTTTAAAGATTGCACCCATACTTCCACTTTTTCCCTTTCATCATGAGCAATTTTTTTTGCCAGGTAATTGGAGTAAAAAATAGTGCCGGATACAATAGCGATGGCGATAATGCCCAGGCCGGTGCGCCAGTTAAACAGTTGAGTAAACATGCAATAAAAATAAACAAATAATGCAGGTGCAAATACTTTTAATAAAACCCGCCTGCAAAAAAAGATTTAAACTATGTTTGTACGATTATCAAAATATTTTTACAGTTTCAATAAATGGCAATAGCATCAGCATTCAATAATGGAATTTCCTCATCGAGTACTGCTACAAGCAGTCAATCGTTTCCGCTGGTAGCAATTGTAATTTTAAATTGGAACGGTAAAAATTTTCTGCAGCAATTTCTTCCTGCTTTATTGGCATCTACTTATCCCAATAAAAAAATTATTATTGCCGACAATGCCAGTACAGATGGCTCGGTAGATTTTCTGCGGCAAGCATATCCAACGATAGAAATAATATTGAATGCATCCAATGGGGGATTTGCCAAAGGCTATAATACAGCTTTAAAAAAAGTTGACAGCGATTATTATGTGTTGCTCAATAGCGATGTAGCAGTAACGCCCGGTTGGATAGAGCCTGTTATTGAATTAATGGAGGCAGATGCCAGCATTGCCGCCTGTCAGCCTAAAATACGGGCTTATAACGATCAATTACGTTTTGAGTATGCCGGGGCAAGTGGCGGTTGGCTGGATGGGTTGGGGTATCCATTTTCCAGGGGCAGAATATTTGATTATTTGGAAAAAGATCATGGACAATACGACGATGCTGCAGCTTGTTTTTGGGCTACTGGTGCAGCACTTTTTATCAGGGCTGCCGTGTACCATGAGGCGGGTGGGTTGGATGAATATTTTTTTGCACACCAGGAAGAAATTGATTTATGCTGGCGTTTGCAACTGGCCGGATATAAAATATATGTTCAACCAAAATCTATTGTATATCATATTGGCGGGGGAACGTTGCCAAAAGAAAATAACCTGAAAGTGTTTTTAAATTTCAGGAATAACCTGATTATGCTGGCCAAAAACTTTCCCGTTGCCACAGCCATCTACAAAATTCCCGTCCGCATGTTGCTGGATGCCATTGCAGCATGGAAAGGCCTGTTGAGTGGCAGCGGGGGCTATTTTATTGCAATTTTTAGAGCCCATCTGCATTTTTTTAATTGGCTTTTATTACATCAAAGCAAATCGGTATTTCCGATTACAAAAAGAGGAGTGCTTCATGGTTATTACAAAGGTTCTGCCGTGTGGCAACATTTTGTAAAAAAGAAAACCCGCTTTTCAGAAATTATTAATAGCAAATAATTTTTTTTACATCACTTGCCTTATTTTTGCACTGAAAATTTACTGTATGCAACCAGAATTTATAGACAATAAGCACAAAGATTTTGCCCACAATTGGGTTACTTCATCCCGTTTTCTTTTTTTCTGCCAGATATTTTTATTTGCAGCTCTTATTTTGGGCGGTTGCTATGGTATGTACACACACCGCTACAAGGGAAAACCAGTAGTTAACGTACCGGAAAATACTTTGTACAACCCCGTATATAAATAAAAAATTTTGTAGTATAAATACAACCCCTATTTTTGCAGTCCGAAAAAAACGGGAACAGTTCTTAAACAGGTTGGATTAACATTTCAACAATAAGCGGAAGTAGCTCATTTGGTAGAGCACGACCTTGCCAAGGTCGGGGTGGCCGGTTCGAGCCCGGTCTTCCGCTCAAAACTTTAGTCCCTCGATATTTCGGGGGATTTTTTTTCAAACGATGTGTCACCCGGGTGGTGGAACTGGTAGACACGCAGGACTTAAAATCCTGTTCGCTGTAAGGCGAGTGACGGTTCAATTCCGTTCCCGGGTACAAAAAAGCAGCGAAAGCTGCTTTTTTCATTTATATACCCTGCATTTCTATTTTTCCTTTTTTAATGCCATTACAAATCCGTTGTCCTTACTATATTCGATAGGCTTTACTCTTGAATAATTCCTCTTATGCACCCATAAAAACTTTCTTTGCAGCTACCTTATCGATTTATTGTAAATTGAAAAAAATATCCGATTGCTATCGGGATGAAAAACGATTGTTAAATCCTAAATCTTTGTAAGATGAAATTACTTTTTCCGTTAGTTACGTTGCTGGTTTTTTCTTTAACTGCTTGTTCCCAGGGTGATGCCGGTAAACAAGGATGGAAGACCTTGTTTAATGGTAAGGATATTAAAGATTGGGTTCCCAAAATTAATCATCATGATGTTGGCGAAAATTATGGAAATACTTTTCGGGTGGAGGATGGTATTATAAAAGTACGATACGATCAATATGATGTGTTTAATGAACAGTTTGGCCATCTGTATTACAAGCAACCATTCTCCTATTATCACCTGGTATTTGAATACCGTATTGTTGGGGAATGGCGGAAGGATGCACCCGAATACACCATAAAAAATAGTGGTGTTATGTTTCATTCACAAGACCCAAAAACAATGCCCCGTGAACAAAACTGGCCAATCTCTATTGAGTTTCAGTTACTGGCTGGTTTAGGTGATGGCGTGGCAAGACCAACCGGTAATATGTGCTCACCAGGCACTGATGTAGTGTTTGAGGGTAAAATAGATTCCCGGCATTGTATTCCTTCCAGCTCTAAAACATACGAAGGAGACCAATGGGTAAAAGGCGAGATAATAGTTTTGGGCGATTCTTTAATAACGCATATCGTTAATGGCGATACTGTTTTACAATATTCAAAGCCACAGATTGGTGGTGGCGTAGTGGCTAATTACGACCCTGCCATAAAGCAGGATGGCAAAATGCTAAAGGAAGGTTTTATTGCTTTGCAAAGTGAAGGTCAGCCGGTTGATTTCCGGAATATAAAAATCCTTGATCTGAGACCGAAATCAAAGAAATAAATTTACCTGTTGATTTTTAAGATGGCTTTTTTGAAAAGCACCAAAGAAATAAAATCCATTTAAAATTATATCGATGAATAATCCTACACGAAGGCAATTCCTGCAATCCTCCGCAATTTTAATGGCCACTGCAATTGCAGGTTCGTCTTTTGATGTTAAAAAAAAGCATCCGCTGTTATCTTTTTCTACCCTTGGTTGCCCCGACTGGGACCTTGATCAAATTCTTTCATTTGCAGTACAGCATGGCTATAAAGGAATTGAATTTCGTGGATTAAAGCGGCAATTGGATCTTTTAAAATGCCCGGAATTCAGCAGTGCCGCTAATATAACTGCTACCCTGCAAAAAATAAAATCCGGCGGATTACAAGTTGTTAACCTTGGTTCATCAGCTACTTTGCATTTTGCAGAAGGTGCAGAAAGACAAAAAAATCTGGACGAGGGCAAAAGATTTATAGACCTGTCACAACAACTGCAATGCCCGTTTATCCGGGTATTTCCTAATAATTTTCCGAAAGACCAGGATAAAAATGCAACCATCTACCTCATTGTAAAAGGATTACTGGAGCTTGCTGAACATGCAAAAGGTACCGATGTAAGTGTGCTGGTAGAATCTCATGGAGACCTGGTAAAAATTGAAGATTTGCTTACAGTAATGCAAGCTGCAGCGCATCCACAAGTAGGAATGATTTGGGATATTACCAACATGTGGACAGTAACCAATGAGTCACCTTTATTGGCTTATCAACAATTGAAAAAATACATTCGGCACACCCATATAAAGGATGCAAAATTGATTGATGGTAAGTTAGCGTACACATTATTGGGCAAGGGTGAAGTGCCTATTTTTGAAGCGGTTGATGAATTATTTAAAGGAGGCTACAAGGGCCACTATAGTTTTGAATGGGAGAAGCTTTGGCACCCTGAAATTGCGGAGCCGGAGATAGCGCTTGCTGATTATCCCAAAGCAATGCAGCAACATTTTTCACTTTAAAACAAGAGCGTTGTCCTTTAAAATAAACGTTTGTATTTTTTCTTAATAAAGATAAAATGCTGAAGAGTGCGACGCCAATGAAGCTGATTAAAGCTACTTAGCCCGGCTCAAAAAAAACAGTTTTAATTTTACAAAATATCAATCAATATGCCAGGCGATACAACCTATATCAATAACAAAGCAACCAAACAAAATACATACGATGCCATCATTGTTGGCTCGGGCATTAGTGGTGGATGGGCTGCTAAAGAATTGTGTGAAAAAGGGCTAAAAGTGTTGTTGCTGGAACGGGGTACCAATGTTGAGCATCCGCAATATCCAACTGCCACCAAAGATCCCTGGGAATTTCCACATCGCCTCAATTTGAGTTTGGCCGATAAGCAACAGCAGTTTGTTCAAAGCCGTCATTGGTCTTTTAAGGAAGATAACAAGCATTTTTATATCAACGATCAGGAAAACCCTTACCAGGAACGCAAACGTTTTGACTGGATAAGAGGCGATGTTGTTGGCGGACGATCTTTGTTGTGGTCGAGGGCCTGTTACCGCTGGAGCGATATTGATTTTGAGGCCAATCAAAAAGACGGCCATGGGGTAGACTGGCCAATCCGTTATAAAGACATAGCGCCCTGGTACGATTATGTGGAATCATTTATTGGAGTAAGTGGATCTGCAGATGGTATTCCACAATTACCTGATGGCATTTTTCAACCGCCTTTCGAAATGAATATTGTTGAAAAAAATTTTAAAGCAAGTATTGAAAAAAGCTATGTTGATCGCAATGTGATAATTGGCAGAACAGCCAATTTAACCAAGGCTGTAAAGGGTAGGGGACTTTGCCAGGCAAGAGATCTTTGCCATAGGGGTTGCCCATTCGGCGCTTATTTTAGTACCAATGCCAGCACCATGCCCGCTGCCTTTGCTACCGGTAATTTAACGGTGCGTCCGCATTCGTTGGTAAATGAAGTTTTGTATAATGAACAGCAACAAAAGGCCGCCGGCGTTGAAATAATTGATACGGTTACCAACCAGGTGCAGGAGTTTTATGCAAAGCTTATTTTTTTGAATGCATCAACAGTTGCTACAGGTTTTATTTTATTAAATTCTACCTCCGCCCGTTTTCCAAATGGCTTGGGAAATGGCAGTGACCAGGTTGGAAGAAATTTAATGGATCATCACAAAGGTTTTACTGCAAGTGGAGCAATTGATGGATTTGAAGATAAATATTATTATGGCCGCAGGCCAACCAACATTTATATTCCCCGCTTTAGAAACATTAAAAATAAAGAAGCCAGTTTTATCCGTGGTTATCATTTTGGAGGAAGCGCCAGCAGGGGAAGGGCGCACCCGGAAACCGGTATTGGCGCAGCTTTTAAAGAGGCGATGACTGAACCCGGCGGTTGGCAAATGGGCTTGTATGCTTTTGGAGAATGCCTGCCTTATGACGACAATCGCATTACATTAAACCATGACAAAAAAGATAAATGGGGCCGGCCAATAATAGCCATTAACTGCGAATTTAAAGACAATGAAAAAGCCATGCATGCCGATATGAAAGCCACTGCCAAAGAAATGCTGGAAATGGCTGGCTATAAAAATGTTTCCGTTAAGGGCAACATTTCCTTTCCAGGTAATGCCAATCATGAAATGGGAATTGCCCGTATGGGCAGCAACCCTAAAACTTCTGTATTGAACAGTTTTAACCAAATGCACGAAGTGCCCAATGTATTTATTACAGATGGTTCCTGCATGACATCAAGCGCATGCGTAAATCCTTCTTTAACCTATATGGCACTAACAGCAAGGGCCTGCGATTATGCGGTGAAGGAGATGAAAAGACTGAATTTATAATTCCAAAAAAAGGGTTTTAACTGCATACTGTTACCATTGAAGCCTTTATTTCAGATTCTTTATCCACAATTATAATATTCATACAATCTTGTTCGTTTCTACTTTGTAGACTTGTCAAAAGATTGATGTTATCTTTTAAAGACAACCTGTTTCTTCAAGCTGCGCTGTTAATTATTTTGATATTTTTTCTTAATCCGATAACCCCTACCATGAAACAATTTTTACAAATAGTATTAATACTCTTTTTTACTATAAAGCTTGCCGCTCAAATTTCTTCGCCGCAGGTAAGAGCCAACTTTGGTGTGGAAGCCGATTTAAGAACCAACTATTTCAACGGATCATTGCTAGATGGAAATGATGATTGGTTTTCATCAGGCGATCCTGGAACGGGCTTATTTGTAATTGATACCACAGGCGCTGCAGGTATTGTAAACAGATACAGCACAAACCCTGCTACACTTAATTATTCTTTTATCCGAAACATGAATTATCCATCTTTTTCGTTGGTAAATAACAGGCTATTGATGGATGCTGTTTATGTACGTGACTTTCATGGAGACGACTCAACCGTATTTGCAGCTGGTT
>JBBQEA010000218.1:0-8361 GCA_038320245.1 Chitinophagales bacterium
TGCACAAAAACGCTGCTGTATATTTTTATAAAGCTTTATACTTTGGCTTTATTTGAATATAGTTTTCCATCTTTCTACCAGTAAAATATACCCTCTTGAAGGTATAATAGTAAAGCCTCTTTTACGTTAGCTTTGAAAAAAAACATGAATCCTGTAAAAATTGTTTCCTTTATTATTGCTGTATGTTCCTTTACTATTGCCAATGCCCAAAACGAGCCATATGCCATGGGTGCTACCTTTGATTTAACGCTGATGGCAAATACGCCGCAGAAAATGATGATGTCGTCGCGGAGCTTTACCAGCATGCCAGCTAATTTCTCGTTAGAAAAATATTGCCCTACACCTGGCGACCAGGGTAAGTATGGTACCTGTACTGCCTGGGCAAATGCGTATGGCGTGGCTACTATTTTATATGCACAAACCCATGGTATAACAGATAAGGCGATAATAAATAAATATGCATTTTCGCCCACTTTTTTATACGAGCAAATAAAAGCGGCTGCTGATGTAAATTGTCAAAATGGTACCGATCCAATAATGGCGTTGGTTACATTGATGAAAATGGGTGATGCCACTTTAAAAACAGCTCCTTACAATTGTGGTGCAAGTACTACAGAACTTGCAAAAAGCGAAGCATTGAATTACAAAATAAGCGATGCAGCTATTTTGTTTGCTGCTAAAGGAATGCTGGTAGATGATAAGTTTGTGAAACCAGCAGAGCAAGTGATAGACCTTACCAAAAAAGCTCTAACGGAAGGGAGCCCGGTATCGATTGGCTTTATGTTACCCAAAAGTTTTTTTTATATCAAGACTGCTATCTGGTCGCCAGACTCACAGGAAGCCTTTGGCGACTGGCAACATAACAAACACGCCATGTGCGTTATTGGTTACGATGATAATATTGGCGGTGGCGCATTTAGGGTGTTAAATAGTTGGGGAACAGGCTGGGCAGATGGTGGAATGGTATGGATAAAATATGCAGACTATGCACGCTGGTGTTTACTGGCCTTACAACCTTTTGCAGACCCTTACTCAAAAGTTCCGGATGAAAAACAGCCAGCGCCAACACCTCCAGCACCAACGCCGAAGCCAACTCCGGCCCCTGTACCGGTTCCAACGCCAGAACCAGCACCTACTCCAAAACCTGCACCTGCTCCTAAGCCAACACCGGCACCAACACCAAGCATTGCTTTAAGTGGCAGTATAGAATTTAGAACAAATACCGGGGAAGATATGCCTGTAAATAAAATTAGCACCAGAAATTTAATGGTAGAAGAAGATGAAAAAATTAAAGAAGACCTGGTGGCTTATACCATGGTGAACAGCTATAGCAGCGGCACTAAATTCAGGTTTTATATGACCATTGATAAAGAAGCTTACATCTATGCCTTTGCCACCGACCTTACCGGAAAAGTAAATAAAATTTTACCCTTTGATGATTTAACCAGTACACATGTTGGTAGCAATACGGTAGTGGCTTTCCCAAGCGATACTAAAATAATAAAACTGGATGACAATAAAGGCACCGATTACCTGATGATTTTGTATTCAAAAGAAAAACTGAATATGGATGAAATGCTGGCGGCGATGAATAAAACAAAAGGTGGCTTATCAGCAAAAATAATGACAGCACTTGGTGATAAACTCATTGATAAAAAGAAGATACAATATGATGGTACAAAGGCTGGGTTTAAAGTAAACGTTAAAGCTGGCACCAGAAATTTATCAGTGGGGGATGATGATACCAAAACAGAAGTTGCAACCGGCTCGGTAGTGCCGTTGATGATAGAGATAAAGCATAATTAATAAACGGAATAAGTTGCTGTAAAATCTTAATGGATAAAGTTAATTCCGGATATTAAAATTTGAAATGAAAAAATATACTTTCTTATTAATTGCTGCCATCTGCATCATGCAATCCGCAGTGGCACAAACAGGCAACATTGTAATACCAGATGGCCATGGCACCACTATTGAAAATATGTTGATCTCTGCTGATGGTAAATACTTATACACTGCTAATAATCAAAAAATTATTATGTGGGATATAAAAAAGCATATTCAACTGTATAGCTTTAGTCTGGCGGTAGATAAAAGTGTTACTGATGCCCTTGGCTCTTTTATGTTAAGTAATGATGGAAATTTTGTGGCAGCTACCGGCGGCTTTGGTATCAAATGTTTTTCTACCGTTACCGGTAAATCAGTTTTCAATACTGATGGGCTTCATTACTCTGCAACTTTTAGTGCCGATAGTAAAAAACTATTTTATGAAGGACGAATGGATGATCCTGCAACACATAGACTGACAACCGGAATACTATCAACAGATTTAGCGACGTTAAAAGATGAATCAATATTTATTTGTACCACCGGCGTCCCTTGCAACTACACTGAATTTACTGCTTTGAAGAATGGACAGGTCATGTTTAAACACCCAACAGGCTGGCAGATTGCAGATTTAGATTCAAAAAAAATAATTTTTACTTCAGACGTAGATACTAAGACAGATGTTTTTGGAAAAACTGAACAGAAAAAGTTTTTTACAATACCTAACTCGAATTTAATTGCGGCAAAAGAGAATAAAAAAGGCGACTATCGCACAATGCTAATCTTTTACAATGCCTTTTCTGGCGAAAAAATGTTTACAAAAGAAATTAGCGGTGATTGGAAGGTCTTTCCGAGTATTGATGGAACATCCTTTATTTTAAAAGCAGGTTCATACGAAGAATACATAGAACTGTTTGATGCCAAAACAGGAAATCTTATAAAAAAAATCAATAATTCTTCATTGAGTTTGTCTGAAGATGTGAAATTAAGTGCTGGTATAGTGGATTTTAAAAACAAAAATATTTTTTATGGTAGCATGGGTGATATAAACCAAATAGCTGTGCAATCCTTAATTGTAAGCACTAATTTTAAAAGTCAGATTGCAGCTTTCGGCGGTATTAATGAACATAATGAACAAAAACAGCAGTTTCGGTTAATTACAAATAGTAGCAATTATGTAGAGATAGACCTGAATAGAATGGTAGTAGAAAAAAGTGTAAAAATACAAAGGCAAGGCGGTAAGCATTTTAGTGCAACAAGTGACACAATTTTAGTAGATGATGATGACGGTAAAGCTTATTTATACTCTCTTAAAACCGGCAAAAAAACTACTATTAACCCAGCATTATTTGGAGGGATGACATTTAATAGTGATGAAAGGCCAAACACGTTTTTTGGAAGGGAAGGCAAATTTGCTTACGTCATTAAAAATGTATATTCTGATGCAAATCGAAGTGACCAACAAAGCGTTTACCAGATAAATTTAGCAACAAATACAAATAAAAAAATAGCTGACTTTCAGCACAATCTCGACATTGATGTGAAACAAGATTTAATTGCCGGCTACGATAAAACAAATAGCAGTTTTGTTGTTAAATGTTGGCAGCTATCTACCGGCAAACAAATTTTCACTAAAGTATTACCACGTAACACCGATGAAAAAGATTTACTTGCCGCCAAATTTTTCGATGGAATATCTAAAATAGCCATATTAAATCATAATAATCTACTGGTTTTTAATATTGCAGATGGAAAATTATTAAGCACAGGCAAGTCAGCAATGTTTGGCAAATATTCAATTTATTACATCGATAGTAAAATAACTATTGGCCATAACGCCAGTTTAATTGCGGAAATATATGATAAAGGTGTGTTAGGATTAGTGGATACATCTTTGAACCAAGGGTTCACAATTCAAGCCCATGATGGCAGTATTAACGATGCTTACTTTTCTGCAGATGATGATTTGGTTTACACAGCAGGCGATGATAACACCATTAAAATATTTAAAACAGCCACAGGCAAATTGGTAGGTACAATGTATATTTTCAAAGACTCTAAGGACTTTGTTTTTGTTGACTCAACCGGGCGTTTTGATGGAACACCCGAAGGCATAAAAAAGCTATATTATTTAAAAGATAGAAAAGTTATTACGCTGGATAAAGTGTATGAAAAGTTTTACACACCAAGCTTATACCAACGCTTACTTAATGAAGAAGTTTTTGCACCCATCAATGTTGAAATAAAAGGGATACCAAAAGTAAAAATTACTTATGCTGAAGCAAAGCGAAATTTGGAAGTAGAAGAAGACATTCCTAATTACAAAAATAACACAGGATTTGCCGATATTGTCGTTAACGCAACCACTGAAGATGATGCCATTGATGAAATACGTTTGTTTCACAATGGAAAAATTGTTACTCTTACTACCCGTAATTTGATTGTTGCAGACAATGAGGGAGGCTCACAAACCAAAAAATACCAGCTTGCATTACTGCCCGGCACCAACAACATAAGAGCCATTGCTTTAAACAGCCAACGTACCGAAAGCGATGCAGATGAAATAGTTGTATCGTATAACGCTACCAATGACAATCAGCCAACGCCCAAACCGGCGCCAACCAATAGTACTATTGTAACCATATCGCCGGTAGATAAAAATGCAACTATGTACCTTATGGTGGTTGGTATAAATGCGTACACCAATAAAATAAATCCCCTCAGCTATGCATTGCCCGATGCAACCGCTTTTAAAGATGAAATAGAGAAAGATGCAAAGAGTGTGCTTGCCAATGTAAAAACATATTTTATTACAGATGCAAAGGCCGATAGGGCGGGTATCATCAATGCGTTTAACCAAATAAAAAAAGATGCAAAGCCACAAGATGTTTTTGTGTTTTATTATGCAGGCCATGGCTACATTAGCCCAACCAACAAAGAATTTTACCTGGTAAGTGCAGATGTGGCCGACGGTGGAGAAAGCCTTTTAAAAAATGGTATACCAGCTAAGGATCTTCAGCAATATGCGGTGGACATACAAGCACAAAAGCAATTATTTATTTTAGATGCCTGCCAAAGCGCCGGCGCTTTTGATGCCATGCTAAAACACGATGGGGAGCAGCAGAAAAGCCTTGCAGTGGTTGCCCGTAGCACTGGTACGCATTGGATGGCCGCTAGCGGCAGCACCGAAACAGCCAAGGAATTTGGACAACTGGGCCACGGCGCTTTTACCTATGTTTTATTGCAGGCGTTAAAAGGGCAGGCAGCAACAAACAAAATGATAACGGTAAACGGTATGAAAAACTTTTTGCAAATACAAGTGCCGGAGTTGGTAAAAAAGTATGGAAGTAATAATCAATATCCTGCTAGTTATGGTTTTGGGAATGATTTTCCGGTGGAGTTAATTAAATAAAAGCTATGTATAAAAACGTTTTATTAGTCATTAGTATTATGCTATTAATAATGACTGCTTCAAAAGCCCAGACAGGAAACATCATTATTCCCGACGGTAATGCATCGGTAATTGATAGGATTTTAGTAGATAAACAAGGCAAATATCTTTACACCGCAGATGGGAGCAAAATTGTAATGTGGGATATTAAAACCGGCGAGCAGTTGTATTCTTTCCCCGGAACTGACGAAATTATCCAACTTGCAATAAGCAATGATGGTACTAAACTTGCGGTAGGCAATAGTGTAATTGTTTGTTACAGCACGGTTACAGGTAAAAAAATTTTTCAAAGCAATGGGCTCTACTACGCAGGAGGCATTGCTTTTTCGGAGGATGATAAACAACTTTATGCAATCTATGACGGCCTCCATAAAATAGATGTGCAAACCGGGATGGATTCCAAAATTGTTGAAAATGGTTTTGACAGTTACCACGCCCAGGCTTTAACATTACCGAATAATTTGGTAGCAATTGCCGGCAAAAAAGGTTGGCAGGTTTTTGATGTACTGGATAAAAAACTTGTATTCGAAAAAAAATTTACTGAAGAAAACAGAGGAGCTAATTTTCTTCCATTTGTTAAGTACGTAGCGTTTTCAAAAGATCAAACTTTTGATTTTTATGATATAATAACAGGCAGGCTTATTAAATCATTGCCTAAGCCAGAGGGCGAAGGCCGCTTCATTGCTTCATCCACTACAAATGAATTTTTACTAAGTGCAAATTTATACGAGTACGAAAAGCTGCTGATTTATAACGCCAACGACTTTTCGTTAAAGGGTACAATCTCGCCAGCTATCGAATCCAGGTCAACCTATTTTCAAGGAACTGGCAAACCATATTTTATAGGAGCATTTGGCAAAACGTTGCAATACAATGCTGGTTCTGCAAAAGTTTTTAGAGAAATTGCAGGTAAGGTTATTCGCATGGGGCCAATAAATCCCTCCTACAGTTTAGCCACGGGCAGAATGACGGTTGTGTCCAACGGCACTACCGGTAAGCTGGTAGATATGACCAGGATGGTAACAATTTCCGCTAATAATTTGGGCGTAAAGCCCAACACTGCCTGTTACTCCGTATCGGGAGATACTGTGGCAATATTTGATTTTAAATCAGTCACAATAAAAAACGTTAGGACAGGAGCAATCATCTTACCAAAAAAGCCTGTTGGAACTATGGGTGAAGGTGATGTTTTACGAAGCGATGGATATTTTTTCAGTAACGATGGTAAAGCTCTGTACTATCTTTTAGATAGATCGAAAATTGCCGGAACGCTCCTGATGAAAATGGATATGCTTACAAAAGCTGTGACCCGAAAAGTAGAATTTACGGGAATAACATCCATCAGACCATCCATCGACCGAAAGCTATTAGAAGTAATACAAGGAGGTGGAGATTTTGAAGCCGGTTGTATCATTGACATCGAAACGGGCAAAAAAACTTTTGAGCAATCATTTCCTAAAAATGATGCATCCGGAAGTTACAATGAACCCGATGAAACTTACATTGGCTTAAGCCGTGACAAGCAAAAGGTTTTGTTTGCACATCACGAAGTAATGGCAGTATATAATTATCCATCCGGTAAAAAACTTTCAGGCGATATTAAAATTCCAAGACTGGATAAATTCGGGATAAATGCAAGTAATTCTGCGTTGAGTCAGATAATTATGGCAGATAGAAATGGCAACTTTGACGCTTATAATATCGACGGGCAAAAACAATATACTGTTACTGATGCCCATAAGTCTGCAATTACAGATATCAGGTATGCACCGGATGATAAGGTATTTTACACATTCTCGTATGACCAAACAATTAAAACCTGGAATGCAGCTACAGGAGAACTCTTGGGTACCTTATATCTTTTCAATGAAGGTGCCGATTATGTGTTTGTAACCAAAGATGGCCGTTTTGATGGTACACCCGAAGGCATAAAAAAAATGTATTATCTAAAAGACAGAAAAGTTATAGCATTAGATAAAGTGTATGAAAAATTTTACACACCAAACCTTTACCAACGCCTGTTAAGCGGAGAAATATTTGAACCCATCAATATTGTTATTAAAACTACCCCCAAAGTAAAAATTGCTTATGCCGAAGCCACCCGTAACCTGGATGTGGAAGAAGATATACCCTCCTATCAAAACAAAACCGGCATTGCAGATATTGTGGTAAATGCCACTACCGAAGATGATACTATTGACGAAATACGTTTGTTTCACAATGGTAAAATAGTAACACTTACAACCCGCAATTTAATTGTTGCAGATAATGAGGGGGGCTCACAAACAAAAAAATATCAGCTTGCATTGTTGCCTGGTACCAATAACATTAGAGCCATTGCATTAAATAGCCAACGTACCGAAAGTGATGCTGATGAAATTTTTGTAAACTATAACACAGCTTCCAATAACTCACCGGCAGTAGTAAAACCTGTCAATAACAACGCAGCAGTTGTTTCATTAATAAACAAAGACGCCACGCTGCATTTAATTGTGGTGGGCATCAATGAGTACCAGAATAAATCCATGAGCTTGAATTATGCCATGGCAGATGCGACAGCATTTAAAGAAGAAGTTGAAAAAGATGCCAAGACAATATTAGGCAATATCAAAACCTATTTTGTAACCAACAATACGGCAGACAAAGCAGGCATTACTGATGCTTTTAAGCAAGTGCAACAAAATGCCAAAGCACAAGATGTATTTATTTTTTATTACGCAGGCCATGGTGTAATTGGCAAAGACAAAGAATTCTATTTGGTACCTACCGATGTTAGTGATTTAAAAAATGTACAAACTGAACTGGAACAAAAAGGAATTGCTTCCAAATTACTACAGCAATACGCCATCGACATACAGGCGCAAAAGCAATTGTTTATTTTGGATGCCTGTCAGAGTGCCGGTGCATTTGAAAAATTATTAAGCAACGATGGTGACCAGCAAAAAGCGATAGCCGTAGTATCCCGTAGCACGGGTACCCATTGGATGGCAGCAAGCGGTGCCATGCAATACGCCAATGAGTTTTCATCCCTTGGTCATGGAGCGTTTACCTATGTTTTGTTGCAGGCGCTAAAGGGCGAAGCA
>JBBQEA010000219.1:0-8337 GCA_038320245.1 Chitinophagales bacterium
TAAAATTAAATGTATTGGCGTCCCGCTATCTTGTTTATAACAATGATGGAACGCCTGGATACCGTTGGCCGGCTAACCGGGCCGATGGATATGCCAATCCTGCTGGTAATGCTCAGTTTGGGTATGGAACTTCTAACAGCAATAATTTCAGCTATATGGAAATGGGTGCACTTGTTGCCATTCAACCAAGTGCTACACCGCAGAGCCTCGGTATTACAAATCCCATTGCTATTAAAATATTTTATGCATTGCAAGATTATGGTGCATATATAGTAGACGATACCTATTGGAATCATTATGATATTCCACTGGAAGAAGGTGTTGTTGATGAAGTGCTAAATGCAACAGGCACCAACATGAAAAATTTCGATGAGCAGTCGGTTTATTACCAGGATATGTTTAAAATCATTACAGCTCTTTATGCAATAACAAACAACAGCCCTACCAGTATTGGAGGTGGCGGCACACCAAGGCAACCACTTGCCCCTGATTTTGCCCAGGTTGCAGTTACCAGTGTTTCTGTTGATCCCACAGCCGTTTCTATAGAAGTGGGTGCAACGAAGACTCTTAACGAATCTGTGTCACCCAATAATGCAACTAATAAAGTTGTAACATGGTCATCCAGTAATGAAGCGGTTGCAACAGTAAGTGCAATTGGTATTGTTAATGGTATTGCGGTAGGTTCTGCAATCATTACCGCCACCACTGCCGATGGTAATAAAACCGCCACTAGTGTGGTTACAGTTACCGCAGTAGTTCCCACAGTTAAGTTAACAGGAACCACCATTGGAACATTAGGTTCGTATGGTAATGATCCAACAGTTACAAATGATAAAGCAATGGACGGCGACTTAACTACTTTTTTTGATGCGGCGCAACCAGATGGAAATTGGGTAGGATTGGATTTGGGTTCGGCAAAAATAATTTCACGGGTTAAATTCTGTCCACGTGCAACTTGGGCTGCCCGTTTAATCGGTGGGAAAATTCAGGGTTCTAATGTGGCAGACTTTAGCGTAGCCACCGATTTGTTTACGATCACAGAAACACCGGCCGAAAATGTACTTACTTCACGGACAATAAATAACACAACCGGATATAGGTATGTGCGTTATTTGTCACCAAATGGCGGATACGGAAATATAGCCGAAATTGAATTTCATAGAATCGCTGAAACAGTATCCGTTAATGGGGTTTCTGTATCGCCAATAACCGCAAGCGTAGGTGTTGGTGGAAATATTGCACTGACCGCAACTGTTGCCCCAACGGATGCTACTGAACAAAAAGTAAACTGGATATCCAGCAATGATGCAATTGCAACGGTTAATGAAGCTGGAGTTGTTTCTGGTGTAGCAGTAGGCACAGTAACAATCACAGCAACCACTCAGGATGGTAATAAAACGGCAACCTCTACGGTAACCGTGACAGCAAAAGTTGTAGTAACCGGTGTTACCATAAGCCCGGCAGCCATAAGTATTGATGCAGGTGCTTCCACTACTTTATTAGCTACCATTGCTCCTTCGGATGCTACCGTTACTGCTGTAACCTGGGCGTCCAGCAATACTGCTATTGCCACAGTTAGTTCAACTGGTTTGGTAACTGGTAAAGCCGCTGGTAATGCCACTATAACTGTTACAACACAGGATGGAAATTTCACTTCGGTTACTTCAATTACGGTACTAGCAGTTGTAAATAAATCATTTAAAATTATGCCCCTCGGCGACTCTAAAGTTGAAGGCGGTGGTACCGGTGGACATTTTACCTGGAGAGGTTACTTGCGTGCAAAATTGCTACAGGATGGATACATAATTAACTATGTGGGACCAAGATCAAGTGTTGCACCTGGAGATGGCGTACCAAATGATTTAGACCACGCCGGCTTTGGTGGTTACACAATCGGACCAGATAATCAAACATTTTGCGGTACCTGCGAAACCACGGGTGTGTTTGAGCATATTCAGGATTATTTCGTTGCAAACGATCCGGATGTAGTGCTGCTGGCCCTTGGTATAAATGATTTTTTTAACGGTGGAAGCCATCCGGCAAATTATAGTACAACTGCCCCACAACGCTACCAGAATTTGGTAAATAAAATCCTTCAGCTTAGGCCATCTGTAAAAATTATTGTAGGTTCAATCGATCCTGTTAAATGGGACCAATCATGGGGTGGAGATCCTGCCGATAATGATCTCGGTGCTTTAAATGCAAAAATAAAAGCGATAGCAGATGCCAGTGCTACCGACAATATCTACTTTGCCGACATACGCAACCAATTTTTACCCACTTTTAGTGCGGATGATTTTTATGATGATGTACATTTTTCGCAGCAGGGTGCTACAAAAGTAGCCAACGCCTGGTACGATGCTGTAGTGCCGGTTTTGACCGGTCAATCTACAACAGTGGCAGTAACAAGTGTGTCAGTGAGTCCAGCTACGGCATCAATTTCGGCTGGCAGTAATACAACATTAGCAGCTAGTGTTGCTCCTTCAAATGCTACTAATAAAAATGTAACCTGGTCATCAAGTAATACTGCTATCGCAACTGTTACTGCGGCTGGTGTTGTATCCGGCGTTGCAGCAGGAACAGCTACTATTACAGTGAACACAACTGACGGAAATAAAACGGCCACCAGTGAAGTAACCGTTACAGCAGGTACCGGCACATTTGATTATGAGGCTGAAAACGGAACTTTTGGTGGTGGAGGTAGAACCCAGGCAACTTCTAACGCATCCAATGGATTCGTGGTTGGAAATTTAAATGCAGTTGGTTCTTTCTCTCAGGTTTCAAGTGTTAATGGAGGATCTGGAGGAATTGCCAGTCTTGTTATTCGGTATGCGAATGGTTTTTCATCAACGAGTGAGATAGGTCTTTATGTGAATAATATTTTTATCCAAAATGTATCGTTTCCTGTAACAGGAGGATGGAATAATTTTTCGGATGCTACAGTTAGTTTAAGTTTACCTGCCGGAACAAACAATACGATTAAATTGCAAATTAGTGCTGGTAACACTGCTGCAGATATAGATAAATATTCCGTAACACCAGTTGCTTCAGTGTCAGTAACCGGAGTAACTATAACACCTACCTCAGCTACTGTTGCTGCCGGTGCCAGTATTAGTTTATCGGCAACTATTGCACCTTTAAATGCTACTAATAAAAATGTAACCTGGTCATCCAGCGATGATGCTGTTGCAACTGTAGACGGCAATGGATTGGTAAACGCTGTAGTAGCAGGTACAGCAACAATTACTGCAACTACTCAGAATAGTAACAGAACTGCTACTTCAGCAATTACCGTTATTTCACCACTTCCTGTAAATTTTGTTTCTTTTAATGTAACATTCGAAAAAACGAAAGTAAAATTAACATGGAGTACTGCTTCGGAAATTAGTAGCAAGAATTTCAAAGTACAGCGCAGCATTGGTGGAATCAATTTTGAAACAATCATGACTTTGCCAGCGGCAGGTAACTCCAGCATCTTACGCAATTATAGTTATAATGATATTGATGCAGTTCGATTAAAAGGAAAGCAGCTTTTTTATAAGATTTTGGAGACTGACATTGATGCGAAAAACTGGTCAACCGAAATTAAAAGTGTGAAAATACCGGATCTTAAAAATCTGTTCTCTATTGTTACCAATCCCGTAAGAAACGAAGCATTATTGAAATATGAATGCAGCGAAATAGATAAGGTTATGATACGTGTAATGGATAATATGGGTAAAATAATTTCCACTGTTGAAAGAGTAGTAAATACTGGCGTCAATCAAATTAAGCTGGAGACAGGAAAATTAGCCAGAGGAACTTATGAAATAGAGTTGTATGGTAAAAGCGATCACTTTCATGTAAGAATGATGAAAGAATAGTTGATGGTGTTTAAACAGCCAGGTAAATGAAAATATTTTTTCCTACTCAAAGCAAAAGATCCTTGGGCAAATTTGGTGACATCCATTATGTATTAGAGTTCAGGAGTAGTAGGTTTTATAATTATTTTATTTGAGCTGATGCAAGTTCAATCAATAACTGCAAGATGGCAGTGTCATTACTAATAAAAAACTTAAGGTGATTTATTTAGTAAGTGTTGAATAAATGGCGAAATGCTGGTTGTGTAAAACAATCAATATTTTACTCATTTTTTATTTCAACCGATTTTTTGCTTGTTGTGGCAGTTATCTTGGGATAACGGATGTGTGCAAAGCCTTGTCAATTTTAATATTAATGGAAATTCGTGTTGGGTAATTGATTAAAATAAATTCTAGTCTAAAGGACATGAATTATGAGTCTGTAAATGAACTACATTAACTGTACACTTTAGTTGAATATTTCCTATGCAGTTGCTAATAACCGATACAAAATTGGCAACTTATATAAACGATGGTAAAATCTAACCACATATTTTTGAATATTCAACTTAAAAATAAATGTATCATTTATATTCCGAGTATAAACGTTCATAGTTGTATCAACGATGCTGTTATTTTAATCATAAACTAAAATTATTATCTGTATGAAAAAAAATCTTAATGAAAATTATTTTCCAAATTTTTCGGTAATTATTCTTTTACTGCTGATTGTTTTTAAATGGTAGTAATGCAGCCAATCTGTATGCGAATTCTTATGATGGAATAGTTCTCAATGATAGATTGTGTGCGGCATCTTAGAATGAATACAAGTGTAATTGTGAAAGTTATTACTGGTCGAAATTTACTTGCGCCTGATTTCAAAAAATTACAATAATACAAATAGATTCAAATAAAATAATCATCACAAGATAAAAATAGACTACTGGCAAATCAACTTTTTTTGCGCCTTGGCAACATTGGAAAAAGTTGAATTAATCCAAAAGCTTATAAATTTTTATATCAACGTTCAACATAAAAAAATTATAAAACATAGCATGAAAAAATACCTGTTAATTTCGTTTGCCATCTTGATATTTTCAAACAGCTATGCACAATACGCCAACTCAAAAGTGGCCAATGTAAATACACCCGGTAACGAGAAATCGCAACGCATTAATAATACAAAAAGGGAACTAACAGCACCCACTCCGCCGATGGGTTGGAACTCCTGGAATAATTATGGTTGCGATGTTACCGAAGCAGAGTTTCGTAGCCAGGTTGATTATGTTTCCAGCAAATTAAGTAAGGTTGGCTATCAATACATGACCGTTGATATCTCCTGGTATTCGCCCAGTGTTTCTGCAGATCCACGCAGCCCCTTCCACCATCCAACTTATGCACGACACGATGCAGAGATAGATGCCTACGGAAGATTATTGCCCGCTAAAAATAAATTCCCATCCGCTGCCAACGGCTCTTTTAAACCGCTGGCTGATTATGTACATTCAAAGGGTTTAAAGTTTGGCTTGCATATCATGCGTGGTATTCCCTGGCAGGCTGTGGAAAAAGATTTACCTATTTTGGGTTCAAAATTTAAAGCAAAAGATATTGCCAATCCCGCAGATGTTTGTCTTTGGTACAACGCTACCTATGGTGTGGATATGAGCAAGCAAGGGGCACAGGAATACTACAATTCCATCTTTAAATTGTACGCTTCCTGGGGAGTTGATTTTATTAAAGTGGATGACCTGAGTATGCCTTATCATGCAGATGAAATAACTGCCGTAAGAAAGGCCATTGAGCAATGCGGCCGCAAAATTGTTTTTAGCACATCTCCAGGTTCTACGCCTACAACGGCCCGGTATCACATCCTCACCAATGCGGATATGTTTCGGGTATCTGCCGACTTTTGGGACAATTGGGCAAGGTTAAAAGAGCAATTTAGTTTGGCAAGTACTTGGGCTATCCACGCAGTTAACTTTCCCGGTCATTGGCCAGATTTAGATATGATTCCCTTTGGTAAAATCGCTACTCGTTCCGGTGATGATGGTGGTGAAAGATTTACCCGCTTTACCCATGCCGAACAATATACTTTGATGAGTCTTTGGTGCATCGCAAAATCTCCTTTAATCATCGGTAATGACCTTACTCAAAATGACGCTTTTACGGATTCTATTTTATCAAATGAAGAAGTGATTGCTGTAAACCAGCAGGGCATTAACCAACGCCACGTGGCAGATAAAGACGGTCATGTAATCTGGGAATCTACAACAGCCAACAAGAAAAGCAAATACGTGGCTTTGTTCAATCAAAATGAGGGCGATGAGCCGGTACAATTAAAGTTTGATCAAATTGGATTTAAGGGAAAATGCAGTGTAAGAGATCTTTGGACAAAGAAAGAACTGGGTGTATTTGAAAATGAATTTGCTCCTCAAATTTCTTCGCATGGTGCAGGTATGTATAAAATTACGCCGGTTGCCAACTAGTTTTTTTAATCAGTAATTAATTAGCATTATGAAATCTGCTCAACCGTTTCTAAAATACCAGCTCGTAATATTCCTTTTCGTTTGTTCAATATTTGCAGCTATTGCACAACCAGCCAATCAGTTAATAGATGTGGTGGTTGCACCCCAGCATGCAGATTGGAAATACAAAGCGAATGAAGAAATAATGTTTTCTGTCTCGGTGCTTAAAGCAGGCAATCCAATAAAAGATGTAGCCATTAAGTATGAAATAGGGATGGAGCAGATGCCGCCAACAAAAACAGGTAGCCTTGTTTTAAAAAATGGTCAGCAGCAAATTAGCGGTGGCAAAATCTCCACACCAGGATTTTTAAGATGCGCCATTACGGTTGAAGTAGATGGCACTTCTTATCGAAATATCGCAACAGCTGCTATTGACCCGGAGAAGATTGCACCCACTACCAGTATGCCTACGGATTTTTTAGACTTTTGGAACAAGGCAAGAAATGAATCTGCAAAAATCCTTTTGGATACAAAGATGACTTTGATTCCGTCAAAGTGTACTGAAAAAGTGAATGTATATGAAGTAAGCATCCGCAATGGAAGTGCCGACAATCGGATTTTTGGTATAGTCTCCATTCCAACAAAGCCAGGTAAGTATCCCGCTGTGTTAGAAGTACCGGGTGCCGGTATTCGTCCTTACGGTGGCGACATTGCAACGGCAGAAGCAGGAATTATAACTTTCGAAATTGGCATTAACGGCATACCTGTAACCCTGGACAAAAATATTTATGCCAATCTTGCTGCTGGCCCGTTGCGAGACTATTGGTACACCAACCTGGATGACCGTGACCGGTATTATTACAAAAGGGTTTACCTGGGCTGCTTAAAAGCCAATGATTTTATTTTTTCGTTACCTCAATTTGATGGGGAAACTTTAGCCGTTAGCGGTGGCAGCCAGGGTGGCGCATTGTCGATCATTACAGCAGCGCTTGATTCACGGGTGAAATACCTGTATTCATTTTATCCTGCGCTTTGCGACCTCACCGGTTACTTTAGTGGCAGGGCAGGAGGATGGCCTCATATGTTCGCCAGCTACAATGCCTTCAATAATAAAAAAGACAAAATTGAAACCTCTAAATATTATGATGTAGTCAATTTTGCCCGCTTGCTGAAAATACCCGGTGTGTATTCATTCGGCTACAATGATGAAGTATGTCCACCGACTTCTATGTTTGCCGCCTACAATACCATTGCCGCCCCGAAACAATTATTTATTTATGAAAATACAGGTCATTGGACTTACCCGGAGCAATCAAACAAAGTACATGATATAATGCTGAGTGAACTTTTAAAGCAAGCAGACAAGCACAACAAATAAAACCGTAATCAATCAAAATGAAGTATAAAATGAGCTGCTGTTTAGAAAGAATTTTTGTTGTGAAGTGAAAAGTTTTAGATGAAGCATTGGGAATATCTTAATTGAAAGAATACGTAATCAGATTACGTTGTAATAAGTGGTAGTAGTAACATTCACCAAGGCCAAAACTGAAACTTTAATATACTTTGATAGACATTTATTTAATGTTTTTAAAATTAAAAACGGAAAGCAAAATCAACAAATGAAACATCTGATTATTTTAACTTTCGTTGTACTTTTCACTTCTGGATATATACATTCAAACGTTGCAGATCCGATTTACAAGGATAAAAATGCACCCATAGAAGACAGGGTTAAAGATTTAGTTGGCCGTATGAATCTGGAGGAAAAGATTCTTCAGCTAAACCAATCAACGTATGGTATCAATACCAATGTGAATAATATTGGGGAAGAAACAAAATTTGTTCCACCGGGCATTGGCTCTTTAATTTTCTTTAGCCACGATCCTGTGTTAAGAAATGTAGTTCAAAAAAGGGCCATGACCGAATCCCGTTTGGGCATTCCCATTTTATTTGGCTTTGATGTCATCCATGGGTTTAGAACGGTGTATCCTATTTCGTTGGCTCAGGCCTGCTCCTGGAATCCTGAACTGGTA
>JBBQEA010000220.1:0-8336 GCA_038320245.1 Chitinophagales bacterium
TAGTCTGGTAATTTCTCCATTGCCTTTAGACATTCACCAGGTAGTATTAAATAAAATTAATTTTAGTATTTCAACCCTATTAAGAAAACAGCCTGTTGGAGAAGTAAGAATCGCTCCATATGATGTTCATTTTTCCCGCCAAAATATCTTTCAGCCAGATTTGATTTTTATTTCAAATGAGCATTTAAAACTTGTTAAGGCAAGGGGTTTATTTGGTGCACCAGATTTGGTTGTGGAAGTACTGTCACCCGGCACAGCGAGTAAAGATTCAGGTGAAAAAAAAGCTGTTTACGAACAATATGGGGTTAAAGAATTGTTTATTGTAGAACCTGAATCAAAGCTGGTTAAAGCCTTTTTGTTACAAAATAATCAATATGACCATCCTGTTATTACTACCGGGTTTTTCAAGTCTTATCTTCTTAAAACCACTATCCGTTTTTAAATTTTCCCATCCAGCAAATCCGGTCTTCTTTCTCGTGTTCTGATGAGGCTTTGCTCCTCCCGCCAGGCATCAATTTTTGCATGATTACCACCAATTAAAACTTCAGGTACTTTCCATTCCCTGAATTCTTCCGGCCTTGTGTAAACCGGTGGAGACAATAAATCATCCTGGAAAGAATCGGTGAGTGCAGAAGTCTCGTTGTTCAGCACACCGGGAATCAGCCTGCCGATGGCATCCGTAATAACGGCGGCAGCCAATTCTCCGCCACTCAATACATAATCGCCAATAGAAATTTCTTTGGTTATAAAATGATCCCTCACCCGTTGGTCGATGCCTTTGTAATGACCGCAAATGAGCAATAAATTATTTTTAAGGGAAAGATGATTGGCCATTTTTTGATTGAATGTTTCACCATCAGGCGTTAAAAATATCACTTCATCATAAGTGGTGCTTTGCTGTAAACTTTCAATGGCATTTACCAATGGTTCAATCATCATTACCATACCTGCGCCTCCGCCAAACTGGTAATCATCCACCTGTGCCCTTGTATAGGTGGTGTGGTCTCTTAGGTTGATTACGTTTACCTGTAGTAATCCTTTGTCGCTCGCCCGTTTCATAATAGAATGGGCAAAGGGGCTTTCCAGCAAGGCCGGA
The DNA here is from genome assembly GCA_038320245.1 of Chitinophagales bacterium. Taxonomy (GTDB): domain Bacteria; phylum Bacteroidota; class Bacteroidia; order Chitinophagales; family Chitinophagaceae; genus Ferruginibacter. The sequence continues at coordinate 1,097 of JBBQEA010000220.1, forward strand.
ACTACAGATATAATGTCAATCTTCATGTTGCAAACTTAATTAACAATAGGCAGCAATAATAATAACCAATTGTCTGCAATATCACACTGCATATTTATTTATAAAATTATCAGTTTCCGGTAAAACCATCCAGGTCTCGTTTGTCTTTTTTTGTTGGCCTGCCTTGCTTGCTCATTCTTTTTCCGGTGTTAAAAACAGCTGCCTGAAATTTAATCCGGTCTAATTCTTCCGGAGGAGTTATATCCTGGTAATGATTAACTGCTTCGCTGTATTGAACCCGGTGATCCAACATAGCCGTTACTTTTATTACCCAACGCTTGGCTTCGGTTTTTACTTCATAGTCATCACCAACATGTACGTTTCTGGATGCTTTTACGTTATCGCCATTGCATTTCACCTTGCCGTTATCACAGGCATTTGCTGCCTGGCTCCTTGTTTTAAAAAGCCGGATAGCCCACAGGTATTTATCTATCCGTAGTTTTTCTGTTTCCATCATACAAAAGTAAATGCTTTTTTTATGCACATGTCACCTCAATAGAAAAGCCGCAGTATCACACCACGGCTTTTTTTAAAAGGTTGCTTTTTATCTTAACTCATCTCTGCAAAATATTTATGGAAATAGGGAATTGTTTCAATGCCCTTATAATAATTTTCCAGGTTGAATTTTTCATTGGGGCTATGCAGGTTATCACTGTCTAAACCGAAGCCCATAAATACAATTTTGATTCCTAATTCTTTTTCAAATAATGAACAAATGGGAATACTTCCACCGCCACGAACAGGAATGGGTTCTTTACCAAAAGTGGTAGTGATGGCTTTGGCTGCTGCCTTGTAAGCCTTACTGTCAATAGGTGTCATATACGGCTCGCCGCCATGGTGTTCAAAGGCACTAACGGTTACCGATGCCGGAGCGATGCTTTTAAAATATTCCAGCAATTTAGCAGTAATTTTTTCTGATGATTGATTGGGTACCAACCGGGCAGAAATTTTTGCAAAAGCCTTGCTGGGTAAAACTGTTTTGGCTCCTTCGCCCTGATAGCCGCCCCATATTCCATTTACCTCAATGGTTGGCCTGATGCCGGTTCTTTCATTGGTGGTGAAACCTTTTTCACCCCATAATTCGTGCACACCTAAGTCAGCTGCATATTCCTTTTCATTGAAGGGCGCTGCTGCCATCAATGTTCTTTCTTCGGCTGTTGCATTTACTACATCATCATAAAAGCCCGGTATCGTAATATGGTTATTTTCATCGTGGCAACTGGCAATCATTTTTGCCAGAATAGTAATGGGGTTAGCAACGGCGCCACCATACACACCACTATGCAAATCCCTGTCAGGGCCTGTTACTACTACTTCTATATAACTAAGCCCACGTACGCCCGTATCAATACTGGGCGTTTCCAGACTTAACATGGCTGTATCGCTTATTAGTACACAATCTGCCTTTAATAATTCTTTTTGAGCAGCTACAAATTTGCCCAGGTTGGGTGAGCCAACTTCTTCTTCTCCTTCAATACAAAATTTTATATTGGTAGTAAGCGTGTTGGTTTGTACCATTGTTTCCAGCGCTTTTACATGCATGTACACCTGTCCTTTATCATCGCAACTGCCACGGGCAAAAATTTTACCATCAATAATTACAGGGTCAAACGGTCCACTTTTCCAAAGCTCCAATGGCTCCGCTGGCTGCACATCGTAATGGCCATAAACCAGCACCGTTGGCTTGGCTGGATCAATAATTTTTTCAGCATAAACAATAGGGTGGCCATCGGTAGGGTAGATGGTTACTTTATCAACACCTGCTTCAACCAAACGTTTTTGTACAGCTTCAGCACATAGCTGCATATCAGCCTTGTGTTCTGCTTTGGCGCTTACGCTTGGTATACGCAACAAATCAAGTAATTCGCTTAAAAACCGGTCTTTATTTTTTTCCTGGTAATCTTTCCAAACTTGCATGGTTATTGAAATTTATATTTCTAGAAAACTATTATAAAATGGCAAAATTAAGCCATTTTAAACAGGAGGGATTTTGTTTTTTTAATAAAATAATATTTTGTGAAAGTATAAAATAAAGTAACCTTTCTAAACGTTACAGGATTATATTTGCATCAGATTGATTGCCAATTTATCAGCCTTTGTTTTAGTTGCACATTATGCGCTTCTATTGCAAAGGCTGAGTCAATTAAAACCACTATTAAATATTTTTAGCGCATTATTTTCCTGAATAAATAGCCTGCTCCAAAAACTAATAAATAGGCCAGGGCAGCTAATGCCAATATCCATTTTATTATTGAAGCTGTAGCAGTTAAAAAGAGGATTGAATTGTTAGTATTGCCCTGCAAAGTAAACAGCATGCCGGCATTTTCCACTATATCAAGCAGACCTGCTGCAATGGCGCCTTTTGCCAACACCAGTCCTGCTTTTTGGATAGCTCCTGAATAATTAGCTGATAGTATTTTACATCCAGTAAATAAAAACAGCGAATAGAAAAAAAGAAAAATAAAATCCAGCCATGTATTAAATTTAGCTACCTCAATATTATTAATCTTTTCATTTGGTTGCCAGGCATTCAATACTGTGCCGGCTTTAGCGCTGTTGTAAGCAAACTCCAGGTTAAGTATGCCTAAAGGAGTGGCGGGGGTTTTTAATGTGGCGCCGGTTTTACCCATTACCATCACCATCACCAAACTGCCAACAACAATTATTGGAAAAAAATATTTACGCATTAATAAGTAAAAGTTAATTAGATCGTATTAAACCGCTCCGATACAAAATCCCAGTTTAATACTTTCCAGAAACCATCAATATAATCAGCCCTTTTATTTTGATATTTTAAGTAGTAGGCGTGCTCCCAAACATCCAAACCTACCACAGGGAAACCTTTCACTTCAGCAATATCCATTAAAGGGTTGTCTTGATTGGGAGTTGAACTGATGACAAGTTTTTTATCGCCGGATACTAACAACCATGCCCAGCCGCTGCCGAATCTTCCTTTGGCTGCATCGGAAAATTGCTTTTGAAAAGCCTCTAATGAACCAAATTGTTTGTTGATTGCAGCTCCTAATTTTTCGGAAGGTTGAGTGCCTGCTTTAGGTGTAAGACTTTTCCAAAATAATTCGTGATTAAAATGACCGCCGGCATTGTTGCGCATTTTAACTGAATATTTTGAAATGCTGGCAAGTACCTCTTCAATTGGCTTGTTCATATCTACGCCTTCTGCTTTTGCAGCCTCTTTTACATTTTTGCAATAGGCAGCCGCATGCTTATTATAATGGATGTCCATCGTCATGGAATCTATAGAAGGCTCCAATGCGTTGTAGGCATAACCTAACGGTTGTTGATCAAAACCAATGCTACTGATAAAGGCGGCTGAATTTTGAGTGGCAAACAATTTTCCAAGAGCTGGTGTTGCAAGCATTGAACCAATGCCAACAGTAGCAGATGAAATAATAAACTTTCTTCTGGATGACTTTTTCATATTTTTTACTTTTAGACTATAAAAGTAATCAATCTATTACTTACGGCTAAGCCTGTTAACGAGCGGTTGTGATAATTGTCTGATTTTTTTGAAAAAGCGGTTGTAAAATTCTTTATTAAACAATTGGGAGTCGTGCATGGCTTTATAAGTGAGGAATGCGCCAACTGGTACCAATACTATTACCGAAAGCCACATGCCAAACCATACGGAAGTAATACCTTCCTTGGCAAATTTTTCTCCAAAAATATTTAGCAGGTGAAAAATGATGAAGAAGATGATAGCTATCACCAATGGCATACCAAGCCCTCCTTTACGGATGATAGAACCTAGCGGAGCGCCGATAAAAAATAATACCAGACAACTCATGGATAATGCAAATTTTCTATGCCATTCTATTTCGCCCTGTCGGGTATCTAGTTTTTTTAATTGCCATTCCGAACCCGTAAATTGGTAAGTGTTTTTTAGTCCATTGGTGATGTTAATGGCACTTTCAAAAACTCTTAATGCCAGCGAATCAGGTATAAAATCAGCTACACTTTTTATTTTCTTTTGTTGCAAGGGAGCTTTACTGAGTGCGCTATCCGTAGAACCAATGTTTTTTAATTGATAGGTAACTTCTGTTTTTAACTTTTTTGAAAAACTATCCGAAACTTTTTTTAGGGAATCAATATTTCTATTCAGTTGCCGAATGCTCAGCATTTTTGAATCGTTTCTAAAAGTAGTATCGGATGTTTTATTCATTTTTAAAGATGACACATCAAATAGCTTTTTGTATTCTTTAAATCCAAGCCTTATAAACTCTGTACTTGTATCCCCCATATTTCCACGTTCCTGATACCTGTAACCGTTTTGCAATGTAAACTCTAAAAATTTTTTATCGGCTGTAATTTTCATGATGCCTTTTTCTGCAACAATGCAATTATCCTGCAGTTGGCTTTGTTGCTCATAAATTACAACATTGTGAATGGTCTTTTGGTCTTTATCTTTTTTTCCTACTTTAATAGAATAGCCTGGGATGGCCGAAAAGAAAGTTCCTTCTTTTAAATCAAGGGCGGGTTTTTTATAGGCGATATCAAAATAAATAGTTTTAAATTTAAGGTTGGCATATGGTATAACATTGTTGGCAAAGAAAAAACTTATGCAGCACAGTAATACCGAAAACCAAATCAGCGGTCTCATAAAACGCAGGAGCGAAATGCCGGAAGACTTTATCGCAATTAATTCAAAACTTTCGCCGAGGTTACCAAAAGTCATGATGGAAGAAATGAGTATTGCAATTGGTATAGCCAATATTAGCAGCGATGCGCTTGCATACCATAAAAATTGTCCGATGGTTAACAGGTCAAGATCTTTGCCTACCAGGTCATCAATGTATTTCCACAGACTTTGCATCATCAATACAAACAGTGCAATAAAAAAAGTAACCACAAAGGGGCCGATAAATGATTTAAGTATAAGCTTGTCTAATTTTTTAATCATACGCCCGGTTGGCCAACTGGCTTATTTATTTAACAGTAATGTATATCTTGTAAACGATGTTGCAAAAAACAAAAATAACTCTTTCTCACAAGGAACTTAATTTGGTTTGTGATACCGATATTATTTTAACAAAGCAGGCTATTATTCAAAAAGTTTACCAGTTGCTGGGTGAAGTAGCTGAACTATGGCAGCAACATCTTTCAGCATTAGAACATGGCCTGCCGCCGTCATTAATAGTAAATCCTCCAAAAATTGCAAAGGGAGAGAATTACAAAGGCTTACCTTATGTTATATTAGATTACCCCAGGTGTTTTTCAAAAGACAATACAGCTGCTATCCGTATGTTCTTTTGGTGGGGAAATTTTTTTAGCATCAACCTTCATTTGTCGGGCACTTATCAGCAGGCAGCTTCACCGGTATTATTACAAAATTTTGAATGGTTGCAGCAAAATGATTACTGGATTTGTATCCATAATACAGCCTGGGAGCATCACTTTTTAGCTGATAATTTTGTTTTACTCAACGCTGTTACCAAAGAAGAATTTGCGGCTAAGCTTGCCGGTGATCCCTTTGTAAAAATTGCAAAAAAAATCCCACTCAAAGAGTGGGAATCCGTTACTTCTTTTATGGAACAATCTTTTGCAGATTTGATAAAATGTAGTTTACTAAGCACCCAGCCGATGAAATAAATCTTTCACCTGATATTCCCACAATTGACTCTGGTCTTTGATTTCTTTTTTATCAGCAAAATCTTTTATAATCAAAATTGTTTGATTGGTTACTTCCGACTTATCAATACTAAATTCAAAATACTCTTCTTTGGGCGCATGCAGCCAATGGAATCTGATAAATTTGTCTTCTTCACCATCAACTAATTCAGCTCTTTCTTCCGCACCATTCCAGGAGAAACTAAAAACATCATCCCTTTCATCTACCTTATCGGCAAACCATTCCTGTAAACCTGCTGGGGTACTTAAAAATTCGTACAAAATTCTCGGTGAACATCTTACCGGATATTCAAGCGTGTATAATACTTTCTTACTCATCCAATTTATTTATTTATTCTTTCAACAATGCAATAATAACAAATAATATTCGCCAACAAAATAATTTTTATGTAATTCTTGTTTAATGGATTCAGTGAAAAATAAAACAAAAAAAATCATGGGTATATTATTTTCCTAAAATTGGAAAATATATTTTGTTAAGAAATTTAAAAGTAACTAAATTACATGAACATATTTTTTAACATCTAAAAACCAATCTCCTCTATTTGACATTATTTTAAAAACTTAAAACTTTTGGCTTATGAGTATGCGTCAACTCAAAATCACGAAATCCATTACTAACCGTGAAAGCCAGAGCCTGGAAAAATATCTCCAGGAAATTGGGAAAGTAGAATTAATTTCTCCGGAAGATGAAGTTAAGTTAGCCGTACTTATCCGGCAAGGCAACCAGCAAGCCCTTGACAAACTCACCAAAGCCAACCTCCGCTTTGTAGTATCAGTAGCCAAACAATACCAAAATCAGGGACTTACACTGCCTGATCTTATCAACGAAGGCAATGTAGGATTAATTAAAGCTGCCCAACGATTTGATGAAACCCGTGGTTTTAAATTTATTTCCTACGCTGTATGGTGGATACGCCAAAGTATTTTACAGGCATTGGCCGAACAATCGAGAATTGTACGGTTGCCACTTAATAAAGTAGGACTCACCAACCGAATCAGTAAGGCCTATTCCCTACTTGAGCAGGAATTTGAGCGGGAGCCTACGGCTGAAGAGATTGCCTATTTTTTAGAAGTGGATGTATCAGAAGTGACAGCAACACTTGGTGCTTCTATAAGGCATGTAAGTATGGACCAGCCATTTGCTGAAGGGGAAGACGGCAGCCTGCTGGATGTATTGGAGAATCCCAATGCCGAGAGCACAGATCTTTACCTGGCATTTAGTGCTTCACTTTCTGAAGAAATTAACCGATCGCTCAGCACATTAACAGAGCGGCAAAAAGAAGTTATTCGGTATTTTTTTGGTATAGGGGTAGATCATGCATTAAGCCTTGAAGATATTGGAGAACGTTACAATCTAACCCGTGAAAGAGTAAGGCAGATAAAAGACAAAGCAATTAATAAGTTACGGACGGTATCCCGTTGTAAACTTTTACGGCCTTATTTAGGCGTATAAAGTTTTCATACATTTGCATACTTTTTTAAAGTGAACTTAAGGTTCACTTTTTTATTTACAGCATCTATAAAACTATTTGTAAAGTGTTTAATTCATTAA
>JBBQEA010000221.1:0-8335 GCA_038320245.1 Chitinophagales bacterium
TGAATGGATTGATTTGCCGGAAGGTGGCAACCTCTACGAGTTGCCCGGCAGACGAGGTATTGGCATTGATGTGGAAACCGGCAACATGCGGCTTTGCGAAAAAGGCTGGGCAGTGGCTGCATTTATTCCGCCTGCACATACAGGCTTGTATATGGCAGCATACGAAACAGCTGACAAAGCCCCCACTCTACCCTTATTTTGTTACACCGCAGCAGGCTGGTACAATGATAAATTTTATGTACCCGCTGTTCGTATTGAACAGGATATACGGCAGGAATGCGCCGGCTATGATGATAATAAAATTGAAGCAGGTGCAGATCATCTGCTGAAAGCATACCCACACAACCGCCTTGTAAAACACCTGATGGAAAACTGCTGCATGACGTACACCTGTCCGGCAGCAAGGAATCTTTCACTGAGCCGCTGGGAATGTCCGGTGCCGGTATCACCTGCCTGTAATGCCAACTGCATTGGCTGCATTAGTTTTCAACCGGTGGATGAAACAATTGTGAGCACGCAGGACAGACTAACGTTCAGGCCCACCCCGGAAGAAATAGTTGAGTTTACTGTACCACATTTAGAAACAGCACCTTTCCCAATTATCAGCTTTGGACAGGGTTGCGAGGGTGAGCCATTATTGATGTGGGAAACCATCCGGGATAGTATCATTGAAATAAGAAAACATACCAGCAAAGGCAGCATCAATATCAACACCAACGGCAGTAAACCGGATGCAGTAAAAGCCTTGTGCGACGCAGGTTTAAACAGTATTAGGGTTAGCCTAAACTCGGTTCGGGAAAAAATTTATACACCTTACTACAGGCCCAATAATTATGTATTTGATGATTTAAAAGAAAGCCTTAAAATAGTTCGCAGTTATGGTGGCTGGACGAGTATCAACTACTTTGTTTTCCCCGGTATGACGGATAGTGTGGAAGAATACGAAACCCTGCGCCTCTTCATAAAAGAAACCGGTGTACGCATGATTCAATGGCGCAATTTTAATATTGATCCGGATTGGTATCTTGGTAAAACCGGCGTTGCAGAAACCGGTGAATGTATGGGTGTAAAACAATTAATGGAACTAATTCATGATGAATTTCCTGAAGTAAAGTTTGGCTATTTTAACCCGGCCATTGAAAGAATAAAAGGAAATTTTGAAATGGATTTTGCGCATGGGTAGGAAAATAACCAGCAACTAATAACGGTTATAGATAAGCTAAGTCGATAAAAAGTAAAAGGGTTTTAATGCTTTTCATTAAAACCCTTTTTTACAGCTGTAATTTTATTTGAAAGAGAAGATCATTAACATCACCCCAATCTTTTTTTTAAGCAAATTTCTTTGCATCTTCTAAAAACTTGGCGAGGCCAATATCTGTAAGTGGATGCTTCAATAAACCTAAAATAGAATCGAGCGGACAGGTACATACATCTGCACCGGCTTCTGCACATTTAATGATGTGGTTGGGGGAACGGATAGAGGCTGCTAAGATTTCTGCTTTATATCCCTGGATAGAAAATATTTGTCTTAACTGGTGAATTAAATCCATGCCATCCCAACCGCTATCGTCGATTCTGCCAATGAATGGAGACACATATTTGGCGCCGGCTTTTGCCGCCAATATTGCCTGCCCGGCAGAAAAAATTAAGGTGCAATTTGTTTTGATACCGTTATCACTAAACCATTTGATGGCTTTTATTCCCTCTTTTATCATGGGCACTTTTACTATAATGTTGGGGTGTATTGCTGCCAGCTTTTTGCCTTCGGCAATAATGCCATCAAAGTCAGTAGAAATTACTTCGGCACTGATATCACCGTCAACCATTTCGCAAATGGTTTTGTAGTGGTTCATCACTGCTTCTTCGCCTTTAATACCTTCTTTGGCCATTAAAGATGGATTGGTTGTAACGCCATCCAATATTCCTAAATCGTTGGCTTCTTTTATCTGTGCCAGGTTGGCTGTGTCTATAAAAAATTTCATAATAACCCAAACCCCTGATGGAGCTCCATTTAAATTGTTAATTAATTAGTGTATCTAAAAAGTAAATTAAACGAAATATTTTAAAATATATTATTTAATAGCTGCAAGATAAGAAATGTACCATAAAGATTAGAGAACAAACGGGTGCTAATCAGCAGACAGAGACGACATTCCGGGGCATAAAAATAGGCAAGTTACTTACATCGCACCGCTCAACCATTTACCCTTGCTACCTTCCGGTCCTGGGGGAATTCAACAGGAGCTGGTCGTATAAGACTTGCCTGCTGCAAATATAGGGTAAGTGATTGAAGGATAAGTTTGAATGGCGAAAAAGTTTACAATTTGTTTTGTTGGGGATGATTTCAATGGTAAGGTTGATGGGGTTAATGGAGGTGATATAGTTGGCATAGTTAATGGAGATGCAACTTCATTAATGGAATTCTTTGGTGCTTTAGGCTCGTTTATGTTTGTATTCCCGCCTGAGGCGTGGAGTTTCAACCTGTTGGATTTTAATAACCTGCCGGCTGAGAACGAAGGCCCGGCACATGAAGTTGAGTATATTATAAACCTAAATAGATTGATTATTAACGCCGGTTTATCTCAAATACAGTTTGTAGTTATTTTAAAAAATAGACGATATTCAAAAAAGGCAGGTAACTCATTATACCGTTGCTAAAACTTTTTATTTGTTTACGAGTTATGTAAATCAAATCAATTAATTTACAAGCATGTCTGTTATACAAATAGCTACACCTTTTAATATAGATATTGAATTTGAAGTGGCTGAATTTCACAAGCGGCTGCTGGCCTACCTGATAGATTTTATTTTGATCGTTTTGTACCTGCTCAGCATGTTGTACTTGTTATTTGGTGGCTTTAGGTTGGGTGAAGGAAGCGGCGGTTTTATTACATTGGTTTTGATATTACCTACGCTTCTCTATACCTTTTTAGCAGAGCTGTTATTTGGCGGGCAAACAATTGGAAAAAGATTATTACAGATAAAAGTAGTGAGCCTCGATGGAGTAGAACCCACGCTTGGCCAGTATTTGCTGCGATGGTTTCTCAGGTTTTATGAATGGGGGTTTGTAGTGTTCTATTTATTCTGGTCAAGTGGATTTATGGGGATTTCATTATTAATATTAGGTGGCATTACCAGTATTATTATCATTATGATATCTCCCAACAACCAGCGGCTGGGAGATATGGTGGCAGGCACTGTTGTTGTAAATACCCATTCTACTTTAACAGTAGATGACACTATTTTTATGCCTGTTACTCCCACCAATTATCAGGTAAGTTTTCCCGAAGTAATGCGGCTTAGTGATCGTGACATTAATACAGTTAAAAGCGTATTGCTACAGGCGCAAAGAACCAATCGTTTTGATATGTGCAACAGGGTAGCCTACAAAGTGCAGGATGTGTTAAAGGTTTCAACAGATATGTATGCTATTAATTTTTTAGAGAAAATTCTGGAAGATTATAATTATTTATCAACCAGAGAATAAGTAAAGGCTGTACTATTATTATACTGTCTAATTATATCCGTGGAAAATATCAATGTTTGAAATGCACAATTAATCTGTAATCATCTATTAAACAATCGTTAACTACTTTAAACCATCTTCAACATAAAAAAAACATTCAACCACATTAAACAATCTTCATCAACTTTAAACCAACTTCAACCATCTTCAAACTCCTAAAAACACTCAACCACTTTAAACCATCTTAAACAACTTTAAACCAACTTCCACCATCTTCAACTTCCTAAAAAACATTCAACAACTTTAAACCAGCCTCAACCTCCCTCCACTCCCTACCTAAATCCCTGTGACGTAATCATAGCACCAAAAAATATTAATACTACAATAATTAACAAAACCAATAAGGAGGAAAGTATGATTCCAATAATACAACAAACACGTCCTGCATTGGAAGTGCCAAAACTGGATGCTGAATATAACTCCGGCGAAATTTGGTACAATTTTTTATCCCTGTTAGCCAATATTAAGCCTACAATTCCACAAATTAAACCAACTACCCCGTAGCAAAAAGAACCAAGAATAGATAGTATGCCAAGCACCAAAGCCGTGGTAGCATTGGGCAAATTTTGCTGGGCGCCAAAGTTGGGAGAATTGCTCAATAAATCTTGCTGTTCCATGCTTTTGAATTTTTAGGCTAAAGTGTATGTAATTGTTTTGTAAATATAATTCGTTAGCAGTAGCACGGCAATAAAAAGATAGCTGTACACAATTATTTTATTACCAAATCTAAACCTGAAAATGAGTTGTAGTAAAGCAAACAAAAAGAAAAGCAACAAAGGAATTGTAACCGGATGATATTGTAAACTTGACATAAGATCGCCTTTCAACAATGCGATAAAACTCGATTGAAAACCACAACCCGGACAAGGTATGTGCAGGTAATTTTTCACCGGGCAAACCAGTTGATTAGTTTCTAACCAATGGATGATATTTTTGTGAATGGGCAATGGTGAACGTTGGGTGGTGAATTGTGAATGGTGAATGGGCAATTTTACAGTTTACAGTTTTAAAAAACTGTAGACTGTAAACCAAACTTAATAAGCCCTTGCAAACAAAACCCTTTGGCTGCTTGGGTTTCCCGTTAAGATGCACTTACCTTCTTCCTGCGCATTGTTCAATGGAATGCATCGAATGGTTGCCTTGGTTTGTTCCTTAATTTTATCTTCTGTTTCGCTGGTACCATCCCAATGGGCAGCTATAAAACCGGTTTTATTATCCAGTAAATCTACAAATTCATCCCAGGAATTTGCAGGTGTAATGTGTTCATCCCGGTAAAGTAAGGCCTTATTAAAAATCGAAGCCTGTATATCATCCAGCAATTGAATTATTTGTTGAGACAGGCCTTCCATGCTGTAGCTCATTTTTTCTTTGGTATCTCTTCTGGCAACTTCTACCACATTGTTGGCAATATCTCTGGCGCCTATGGCAATTCTTACCGGCACACCTTTCATTTCGTATTCAGCAAATTTCCAGCCTGGCCTGTTATTGTCGTTGTCATCATATTTTACAGATATGCCGGCGGCTTTTAATTCCTTTATCAATCCCAATACTTTTTCATCAATCAATTGCTTTTGTTCTTCCCCCTTAAATATAGGTACAATCACCACTTGAATGGGTGCAATTTTGGGTGGAAGAATCAGGCCCTGGTCATCGCTATGTGCCATTACCAATGCACCAATCAGCCGGGTACTTACGCCCCAGCTGGTAGCCCATACATAATCCAGTTTATTTTCCTTATCGGTAAATTTCACGTCAAATGCCTTGGCAAAATTTTGTCCCAGAAAATGAGACGTACCTGCCTGCAAAGCTTTACCATCCTGCATCAATGCTTCTATACAATAGGTGTCTACTGCACCGGCAAAACGTTCATTCGCCGACTTTACCCCTTTTACTACCGGCACAGCCATAAAATTTTCTGCAAAGGCTGCATACACGTGCAACATTTGAATTGTTTCATCTTCCGCTTCCTGGCTGGTAGCGTGCGCTGTATGACCTTCCTGCCATAAAAATTCGGTGGTACGCAAAAACAGCCTCGTCCTCATTTCCCACCTTACTACATTGGCCCATTGATTTATCAGCAAGGGCAAATCACGGTACGATTGTATCCATCCTTTGTAGGTGCTCCAGATAATGGCTTCACTGGTAGGACGAACTACAAGCTCTTCTTCCAGTTTTGCCTCTGGGTCCACCATCAATTTACCTTTATTATCGGGATCGGCCTTTAACCTGTAGTGCGTAACAATGGCGCACTCTTTGGCAAATCCTTCCGCATTTTTTTCTTCTGCCTCAAATAAACTTTTGGGTACAAATAGTGGAAAGTAGGCGTTCTGATGCCCGGTTTCTTTAAACATTCTATCCAGTTCCCGCTGCATATTTTCCCACAGGGCATAGCCGTAGGGTTTTATCACCATGCAACCACGGACAGCACTGTAATCGGCAAGGCCGGCCTTTATCACTAAATCGTTGTACCACTGAGAGTAATCCTGCTGACGGCTTGTAATTTCTTTGCTCATGAATTGTATTGCTGTTTTTATTTTTCTTGTTTAGATGATTTAAGTTTTCTATAACTAAAATATTTTTTTATTGGCTTAAATTGCTATTGGAAATTTCGGGATGAATATTCAATTGTTTTTTAGTTGGCACTTTGATCGTCTTATTTTGCTCAATCATGTGATAAAGTACAAGAGCCGATAGCTATCGGCTGCGACGCCAATGCAGTTGATGTATATCCAAAAGCTTGGTTCAAAAAGATTTTTTATTAAAATAAGAACCATTTTTATAAGTTGATTAACATACATAACCAACTTTTTTTTTGAATTGGCAGATATTTTGAACTAAATAATAAAGCCACAAAGGGCACAAAAATAGTAACTTCAATTTTAAACAGCTTAAACTAATTATCATGAACAATAAACTCTTACTATTAGCATTAGCAGTAGTTGCATTTTCCAGTTGTTCTACCATATATAAATCGGGCCAAACACCTGATGATGTGTACTACTCACCTGTAAGGCTTGTTGGTGAAACCAGTAAGTCCGACACTAGAAACCAGGAAAGAAATTATTCGCAGGAAAGAAACTACTCGGAGGACCGCCAGATAAGATTGGGTATTTACGATCCGAGATGGAGGAATTTCGACAACGATATTTCTTACAACCCATACCGTTATGGATTTAATTACGGCTATTATTACAACCCATATTATTACCCATTTCCGGTTTACAACAATGTCATTGTAGTTACAGCACCCAATCCTAAAAACAGCACGCCAAGAATGACAAATCTTGCGACTTATGGCAGTTCAAACAGTAATTACAATTTGAATACGACTACCAAAACCGGCAGTCCGTACAGGGCTCCTATAAGGTCGTATAATAACAACAATGGCAGCAAGCTGGGCAATGCCTTGAGAAATATATTTTCATCGGATTCACCGTCGGGATATAATAGTAGCAACAGTGGTAATTCTTCTCAAAGTAACCGCAGTTATACGCCCTCTTCCGGTACCCGTAGCAGTTCTGGCAGCAGTAGTTCTGGTAGCAGCAGCGGCGGTGGAGCTACTTCAAGACCAACCAGGAATGGTAAGGGATAGATTCATTTTAAATAATTAACCAAATTAAATATATGGAGTAGCAGGTGGCTGCTACTCCACTAAAAAAATATTGCCATGAAAAAATATTTACCGCTTATTTTCCTTTTTATCGGTAACAGTTTGTTTGCTCAAATTCCAGAAGATGTTTTACGTTATTCTTTTTTCCCTCAAAATGGTACTGCACGCAACCTCGCTATTGGTGGGGCGATGGGGTCGTTGGGTGGTGATATTACTGCCACTTATGTTAACCCTGCAGGATTGGGAAATTACAAAACCGGCGAAATAGTATTTACTCCCGGCCTCAATTTTTTTAACAATAAAAGTAATTTCCGGGATACAAAATATAGTAATAAGAAAAATAATTTTGGCTTCGGCCCTATCGGTATTGTATTTGGCGCTGCCAATAGTTACAATCCAAAAACAAGTCAGGCAATAAGTTTTGCTGTAACGCAAACAGCTAATTATAATAATACAGTACAATACAAAGGTTATAATAACTACAGTTCTTTCAGTGAGCAATGGAGCGAAGAGGTATCCAGGAGCGGATTATCATTCGATCAAATACGTGCAGATCCCAGGTTTGTATATGGCTCGGCTCCTGCGCTTGAAACATACCTTGTAGATACCTTTAGAACAAACGGAAACCTAGTTGTAAAATCAACACCTGAATTTATTCTTGAAAACAACCAGGCTTTACTGCAACAAAAAACAATTGAAACCACCGGTGGAATGTATGAAATCGCCCTTGGCTATGCAGTAAATAAAAATGACAAATGGCTGTTTGGCGGCAGTATTGGCGTTCCGATTGTAAATTATAACAATACAACCACCTTTAAGGAAAGCGATACATCTGCTGTTACCAATAATAAGTTTAATAATTTTGAATATACGGATCACTACAGCACCCGTGGCGCTGGTGTAAACCTTAAAATGGGCATTATTTACCGGCCAAAAGATTACATCAGGCTAGGCCTTGCATTGCACTCCCCTACCTATATGTATTCGCTAACAGACCAACGCAATACCAATTTAAATACTGATACAGAAGATTATAATGGGAAGGCTTCTTCATCCTCCAATTTTTTTACTAACCAGCCGGGTGAAAGCAAGTACACAATGGTTACTCCCTGGAAGTTTTTAATTAGTGGCAGCTATGTTTTTAGAGAAGTGGAAAATGTAAAAAATCAAAAAGGTTTTATTACTGCTGATATTGAATA
>JBBQEA010000222.1:0-8311 GCA_038320245.1 Chitinophagales bacterium
GTTTTCCAGCATCCGTTCAGCACCATTTCCAAATGGAATCATTACTAACCCATTGCTGCCTTGTTCAATCGTTTTTGCCAGCTCATTCATTTGCCGGTAGCTATGTTCAGTGCCGGTTACTTTCTTAACCCAACTGTTGAGTATACCGGTACCATTGATGCAAAGCAACACACCAAGCCGCTTTTGAAGCATCGTATAATTTACATGCGCAAACGTATTGATCCTCGATTTTGTATCGAATGCAAGCTCATCTGTTACGCCATAAATTACCCCTGAAGTTCCGGCTGTAGCAGCCACTTCGCCGGGGTTGAGTACATTTAAAGAAAGAGCATTGTTGGGTTGATCACCTGCCTTGTAACTTACCGGAATACCAGCTGTCAATGATAAATGTGCAGCCACGCTTTTACTTACCAATCCATGTGTTGTAAAAACATCTTTTACCTCCGGAATGATGGAAGTATCAAATCCAAAATAATTGAACATATCCTTCGACAATTCATTGTTGGCAAAATCCCAGAATATTCCTTCGCTTAATGCTGAAATACTGGTGGTACTGCTGCCGGTAAGTTTCATGGCAATAAAATCGCCGGGCAATAAAACCTTGTCAATTTTTTCAAATACGGCAGGCTCCTGTTGCTTAACCCAGGCCAGTTTTGCAGCAGTAAAATTTCCCGGAGAATTGAGTAAATGCGATAAACATTTGTCATGCCCAATTGCATCGAATGCTTCGTTGCCAAGAGGTACAGCCCTGCTGTCGCACCAAATAATGCTGTTTCTTAAAACCTGCTGGTCTTTATCAACACACACCAATCCATGCATTTGGTAGGCAATACCGATTGCCCTGATATCCGCAGGATTGTATAACTGTTGCGCATGTGCTGCAAGAATAGCAGATTGCACATGCTGCCACCACATCTCCGGACTTTGCTCTGCCCAACCTGGTTGCAGGGCAACAATGGGCGTTTCAATTTCAGGATATTGAACAGTGGTGATGGTTTGCTGTGAATTTGCATCTATAATGGCAACCTTAATGGAGGATGTTCCAATATCAATTCCTAATAGTAACATATCGTGTTTTAGTTTCTACCTGTAATCAATCGTTATTCAATGTAAAATTTGTGATTTCCCATCAGATTTACAACTGCTATTTTCAAAATTAAATATGCTATCTTATCACAAAAAGTTATTTTTAGATAATAAAACTGATAATATACTAGGTTTAAATAAGTTTTCATGAAAACACTTATACAAAAAATTCACCTGGAAGATAACCAGTCTTTTGCCTGCAGAACCTACAAAACACCCCAGTTTGAAACCAACTGGCACAAGCATGAAGAGTGCGAACTGATTCTGATTACAGAAGGACAAGGCACCATCATGGCAGGTGATTATGTGGGTGAATATGCAACCGGCGATATTTTTTTTCTGGCCGCAAACCTGCCGCATTGGTTTCGCAAACAGCATCCAAAAACTATTGGTAGTGCCATCGTTATTCATTTTAAGCAAAACCTGTTTGGTGAAATATTTTTATCGCTGCCAGAGATGAAACCAATCCAATATTTTTTGCAAAAGAATGATGGAATTCAGCTGGATAAAAAAATAAACCCATCTATCACCCAATTGATTTTTGCAATTGAAACGGCCAAAGGATATCAGCGAATCAACCTGCTGTTGCAGGCAATTCAACAAATGTGCAGTACAGGCAACCACCGTATTATAACCCAACACTTCATATCTGTCAACAGCAATATCAACCCCGCAATTGAAAAGATAATTGATTTCTCTTTTAAACATTACCTGGAAGCATTAACGCTGGAGCAGGTAGCCAAAGTAGCCGGAATGAGTATCCCTACCTTTTGCAGATTTTTTAAGAAAAATATCAAGAAAACCTATTTCGATTTTTTACAGGAACTCAGGATCAGTCATGCCTGTAAACTATTAACCGATAGCAACAAAGCTGTTCTTGAAATTTGTTACGAAAGCGGCTATAACAGCTGGGCGCATTTCAGCAAACAATTTAAAAAGGTAAAACAAATTACACCTTCAAAGTATCGAAAAGAGTTTGTGGAAAAGATAAAATGAAAACGCTGTTTGTTACGGATGTTGTAATAATGATAAAGTATATTATTTTTTGAAGCCAGAAAATATCCTGTTTAAATATATCAATTCAGTTTTCCTTCAGAATCTCTACCTTGTTTTATAATTAATTTGTATGAAAATTCTGATTATTGAAGATGAAAAGGAATTAAGCAAAAGTATGGTGGCATACTTAAAGGCAGAGAGCTATCAATGTGAAGTGGCAGGCGATGTAAAAACTGCGATGGATAAAACTGAGTCCTTTGACTATGATTGCATTTTACTGGATATTAGTTTGCCGGATGGCAATGGCTTAAGCGTTTTAAAGGAATTAAAAGCCAATAAAAAAACAGACGGTGTTATTATAATATCTGCAAAAAATTCTATTGACGACAGGATTGCAGGATTAAACCTTGGTGCAGATGATTATTTACCTAAACCTTTTCATTTTTCTGAACTAACGGCAAGGATTGCGGCCGTTATTCGCCGCCGCAGATTTGATGGAAACAAAATTTTGGTGCTGCATGAAATTTCCATAGATACACTTGCCAAAACGGTGCAGGTAAATAACAACAGCGTGGATGTAACCCGAAAAGAATATGATTTGCTGCTTTATCTTGCTGCCAATAAAAACAGGGTGATTTCTAAAAATGCTATTGCAGAACATTTATCCGGTGATGATGCCAATGCATTTGACAGTTTTGATTTTATCTATGCACATGTAAAAAACTTAAAGAAAAAAATGACACAGGCAGGTTGTACGGATTACATCAAATCCATTTACGGAATGGGCTATAAATTTGATATTTAATAAAATGAAACTACTCAATAAATCCATCGGTTTATATATTTTGTATGCATCGGTTTTATTATTGATTGCCATCCCTATTTTATACTTCGCCATAGAACGCAGGGTGGTAAACGAAGTAGATGAAAGCCTGATAGAACAAAAACATAAATTCATCGGCAAACTGGAAAATACAAATGAAGCCGGTTTGTTACAATGGCTACAAAATATTGAGCCGGATGTAACTATAATGCCAGCAACAGATGCAAATAATAAACCGGACAAATTCTATACAATAATTGTTTTTGATAAAATTATTAATGAAAAAAGTCCTTATCGTATTTTAGAAAGTAACATCACTCTAAAAGGAAAATCTTATAACATACAATTAAAAAGCTCTCTCATAGACAGTGAGGATTTAATTGAAAGTATTGTAAAAACAGTATGTATTTTATTACTGCTGATGATTGCCGGGCTTGCCTTGATTAACCAGGTGCTATCAAAAAAAATATGGAAGCCTTTTTACAGCACCATTACTAAGCTAAATGAATTTAAGATAGAAAAGAATGAAGCGCTTCAATTTGAAAAAACCGGCATAACTGAATTTACTGATCTAAATAACGCTATTGTCACCCTAACTAATCGTAACCTGGAAACCTACCAGTCGCAAAAAGAGTTTACAGAAAACGCATCGCATGAAATGCAGACACCGCTTGCTGTATTGCAGGGTAAGGTTGATTTGTTGATGCAGACAAATCCACTTAGCAAAGAACAATCAGAATTGATTGGTGACTTAGCAGATGTAAACCAACGCATGAGTCGCCTGAATAAGACTTTACTACTGCTTACTAAAATTGAAAACAACCAGTTTAGTGAAACAGAAAATATTTCCATCAAAGAAGTATTGAAAAAATTGATAGTGCAATATAGCTTTCAGGCAGAACAAAAAGGAATAGACCTCCAGCAAAACTTCACTACAGATATTGAAATAACCGGGAATAAAATGCTCATTGAAATAATGCTGGGTAATTTTTTGAGCAATGCCATTAAGCATAACAAAACAAATGGCTCAGTTATCATCAACGGTGATAACAATTCAATTTATTTTATCAACACAGCAAATACAGCTGCATTGGACAAGGAGAAAATATTTCAACGTTTTCATAAACAAACTGCAGATAACAACAGCCTTGGGCTAGGTTTGCAAATTGCAAAAAAAATAGCAGGGCTTTATGACTATACGATTGATTATGAATTTAAAAATGAGCAACACTTTTTTACACTTACTTTTTAATAATTTAATAACAAGATGGCCTGTTTAAAAGCAATATGATTAACACAAAAAAAAGCTGATAATGTTGGCCAAAATCCTTGTCGGTTTCTACAAAGGATTTAAAGCAGAGAGCAAACCTTAACAGATATTTTTTGCATTAAAGTAGTGACCTTATTGTGTAATTTATAACAAGTATAATTAACTTAAACAGGAGTTGTTAAAGTCAATAGCCTTGTTCTAAAGTAGTTTAAAAATTCAGTATTTATTCATATTCATCAGCCACTTTTACATGATTAAATAAAAAATAAAACTAAAGAAAATGAAAAAAATTATGATGATGTCGGCGCTTGCAGTATCCATTGCATTCAGCGCCTGCGCACAAAAACTGAAAGATGCTGATGTGCCTGTTGCAGTTAAAACTTCTTTTGCGAAACAGTATCCTGGTGCTGTTACAAAATGGGAAAAAGAAGATGGTAAATATGAAGCCAATTTTAAAAAAGACGGTAAAACAATGTCAGCTATGTTTGAGCCAAACGGAGTTTTTACAGAATCTGAAATTGACATTAAAGTTGCTGACCTGCCAGCTACTGTGTTGGCTTATGTAAAAGCAAATTACAAAGGCAAAACAATTAAAGAAGGCGCTAAAATTACTAAGGCAGATGGTACCGTAAACTATGAAGCTGAAGTAAATGGTATGGATGTGATGTTTGATGCCAATGGCAAATTCATCAAAGAAGTAAAAGATTAAAGATATAACTTACGGGGGCAGCTATTGTAGCTGCCTTTTTTATTTTTCAACTATTTTTTAAAAACAATTTTATGAAATATAAATTTATTTTTCTTTCAACCATACTATTAGCAGCAACTGTTGCCAATGCACAAATGAAAACAGGTCTGCATGTAATTAACACATTTCATATTGCCAGCCCAGGTGGCTGGGATTATCTGGAATTAGGCCCTGTTAACGACTGGCTATATGTCAGTCATGGCACACAGGTAAATATCCTGAATAAAAAAACCGGCGACTCTGTTGGAATAATCGAAAACACTACCGGCATTCATGGAATTGCATTTGATGTAGCAAACGGCAAAGGCTACACCAGCAATGGCAGGCTGAATAATGTGTATGTATTTGATTTGAATACGAACAAGGTATTGGCAACAATAGCAACAGGTCAAAATCCGGATGCAATTATGTATGAACCTTTTTCTAAAAAAATTATTACCTGCAACGGGCGCAGCAAAAACCTAAGCATCATCGACCCACAATTAAATAAAACAATCGACAGTGTAGATGTTGGTGGCAAACCAGAGACTGCTGTTAGTGATGGAGCAGGTAAAATTTTTGTAAATAATGAAGATAAAAGTGAAATAGTGGTTGTTGATGCAAAAACATTTAAGGTGCTAAATCATTGGAGTATTGCACCCGGCGAAAGTCCTACAGGCTTAGCGTATGACGCCAAAACAAAACGCCTGTTTGCCGGCTGCGAAAAATTGCTGATGGTGATAGATGCAACCAACGGAAAAGTGGTAGATAAAATAATCATTGGCGATGGCTGCGATGGTGTAGCTTTTGATCCTGCATCAAAAAATATATTTACTTCCAATGGTGAAGGAACAATGACGGTAATTCATGAAGAAAGTGCTGATAAATATAATGTAGTTGAAAATATTGCTACAAAAAAAGGTGCAAGAACAATTGCGCTGGACAAGGCTTCTGGCTTGATATATTTGCCTACCGCAGATTTTGAACCAATGGAACCGGGTGCGAAAGGAAGACCAAAAATGAAAGCTGGTACTTTTCAGATTCTTGTTGTTGGTAAATAAACGTAATTGTATCAATGAGTAAATTTTTAATTGCTGGCAGTATACTAATTGGGTGTTTTATAAATGTAAAAGCACAAACCAATCAGCTTCAATATTATATTGATATTGCTTTGCAGAACAGCCCATTACTAAAAGATTACAAAAATCAGGTAGCATTAAATAAGTATGATAGTTTGTTGATAAGGGCCGGGTTTAAACCGCAGGTTACCGGCAGTAGCATCAACAGTTATGCCCCTGTAATTAAGGGTTGGGGCTATGATGGCGCCATTACAAATGGTGCTGGTTTTGCATCACTGGTTGGTGTAAATAAATTAATACCCAATAAAAAAAACACAGTTGCTCAGTTTGATAATATTAATCTACAAAGTCAATCTATTGCCAATACTTCCAGCATTACAGAACAGGATTTAAAACGAACCATCATTGCTCAATACATTACAGCAGAGGGCAGCCTGCAACAGTTAAATGTTAACAAAGAAATCAGCAGTCTGCTTACCAAGGAGGAAACAATTCTAAAAAAACTAACCCAGGCAAATGTTTATAAACAGGCGGATTACCTTACTTTTTTAATAACCTTACAGCAACAGGATTTACTGGTAAAGCAATTCAGCATTCAATATAAAAATGACCTTAATACGCTAAAATATTATTGTGGTATTTCAGATACCTCCACAGTTATATTGCAAAGCCCCGACATTAGCGTTAAACCCTTGCCGGCTGTAACACAATCTGTTTTTTTTAAACAGTTTGAAATTGATAGTTTAAAACTAACCAACAACAAAAAACTGGTTGACATCAACTACCGACCAAAAGTAAACCTGTACGCAGATGCAGGGTATAATTCTTCACTTACTTACAAGGCTTATAAAAACTTTGGAACCAGTTTTGGTCTTAGCCTTATCCTGCCAATATACGATGGCAGGCAAAAGCAATTGCAATACAGTAAAATTGATTTAACTGAAAAAACAAGGGCCAACTATCAATCTTTTTTTACCAGCCAGTACCAACAGCAAATTTCACAGCTTACCCAGCAACTAATTGCCACTGAGGATTTACTTGCTGACTTTAATAACCAGTTGAAATACATCCAGGCACTGATAGATGTTGACGTGAAGCTATTTGGTACAGGCGAAATGAAAATAACGGATTATATACTTACCTTGAACAACTACATCAATGCAAAAAACCTGATTACACAAAATAAAATCAGCCGGCTGCAAATCATCAATCAACTTAATTACTGGAATAGATAAAACCATGCAAAAATTATTAATATACTGCCTCTTGCCTATTTGGTTTGCTTCCTGCAAAAGCAATCAAACTACCGCTGAGGGGGATGTGATTATTGAAGCAAAAACACCCGTTACAGTAACAGGCATCAGCATGGAACCCATGTTACAATATGTAGAGCTAAATGCAACGTCTGCTTTTTTGCAAACATGGATCGTAAGATCCAATGCTACAGGGTATTTACAATCTGCCAATGTACAACTGAATAAGTATGTTGGCAATGGCCAAACATTATATACTGTAAAAACTAAAGAAGCACAAGGAATTGGAAACAGCATCAGTATTTTAGATTCTACTTTTAAATTTAAAGGAGTAAATAGTATAAAAGCTAATGGCAGTGGTTTTATATCTCAGATCAATCACCAAAATGGAGACTATGTGCAGGATGGAGATCAACTGGCAATTATAACCGACACAAAAAGTTTTGTATTCCTATTAGATATGCCGTACGAATTGAGGCCCTATATTGTAAATAAAAAAAATCTGGAGATGGTTTTGCCTGATGGTGAAAAATTAATTTGCACCATCACCGGCAATATGCCCACCATGGACGCTGGTTCTCAAACACAGCGCATCATTTTAAAAGTTTCAGCCAGCCACGCCATTCCGGAAAATCTGATTGCTAAAGTAAAGGTTGTAAAATCTTTTAATGGCAATGCAAATTCACTGCCCAAAGCGTCGGTATTAACGAATGAAACACAAAGCGAATTCTGGGTAATGAAAATGATTGGTGATTCAATTGCGGCAAAAGTTCCTATAAAAAAAGGAATAGAAACAAGTGAAAGAATTGAGATACTGTCACCTCTTTTTACAGCATCCGACAAGATATTAGTAACAGGAAATTATGGATTAAGCGATACTGCAAAAGTTCAAATAGTTAAAGAATAACGGATGCACAAGTTCTTGCAATCACATAAAAATCCAATTACAGTTGTACTCGTATTCATCATCATGGGTGGATTTTTTGCATACAGTAATATGCAGTCTTCTTTATTTCCCGAAATTACTTTTCCCAAAATAAAAATTATTGCAGATGGCGGGCTGCAGCCTGTAGATAA
>JBBQEA010000223.1:0-8264 GCA_038320245.1 Chitinophagales bacterium
GAGTAGTAACGAGGACATGTTTGGAACTGCATACAGCGTTACTCTTTTTATATATTAACTTTTTTAGCCGGCGAAGCCGATGCGAAGAAGATACGAACAAGACACGAACAAAACACGAAGAAAGTGGCTGGCAAGTAGCTGATGAACTAAACTTGCTACCGTCGTCTGGCCTAGCGGCCAACAACGATTTAAATTGATGTGCTTTGTATTTGTGGCCGGTATTTTAAGTTTTCGTTTTATAAATCCGGGGTTGCACCTGTCCCGATATTTATCGGGAAACCGGTAGAACTAAAACGGCATCCAGTGATCCCAACAACTTTACGTTTATGATTTAATGTTTTGGGATGGGAACATTGGCGCCAGAGGGGTATCTGTGCCAATGACAGTTTACATAATCATAGGTTCTAACTGTATTATTTCTAATAATCCCTTTCCGCCATTATAGTCTGTTGCACTGCTGTAATTCCAGTCTTCTTCTTTGGTTACAAAGCCTGCTTCCACGGGGTTGTAGTGAATGTAGTTTAATTTCTGATGGGCAATTGCCGCAGTGCTTAATTCTATCGGATGACTTTCTGGTTGCCACAATTGAAATTTGTTGTCATGTTTTTTCCCTGCTCTTTCAAACATCCACAATAACCATTCTCTTCTGCTTTCAGTGCTGCTTTTTGCAATGGCAGTGTGTAACATTTCAGAACTATGCCGTTTCAAATCTCTCATAATATTGCTCAATGCATTTCCCTTTGTACCCACTATTAAATGCACATGACTTGTCATGATGCACCACGCATGTACTTCCAGATCTTTGTGTTGCTGGCAGTACCTGATGCTTGCGAGTACAATGTCCTTGTAATCATTTCTAATAAAAAGGTCTATCCAATTAGTAACTGTAAAAGTTACAAAATACAGTTTGCTGTCATCCCTGAATTTGTATTTTCTGCTCATGATAATAAAAGTACAAAAAATTTCAGGATGCTGAGTTGCAGATGTGTAAGGTTGCTGGCGCAGATATTTAAGCGGTTACTGGCGCAGATATGCAGCAAGGCCTTGTGTGTTAGCGTATCTGTGCCTGTAGTGAGGTCAGGCCACCTCGGTTTTAGCAGTATTCGTTGGCACAGATACGCCACCGCACTTTTCTTGGCTGCATATCTGCGCCAGTGAGTGTAAGTCTGCGCCAGATGGAGAGTATATTATTAAGTGCTTTACGATTGATTATTTTGGTATTATGCATTGTTGGTAAAAATATGCCGGACTCTGATACGTCGCTGGTCGAAGCCCAAGCGACGGCAAAAGACAAGTTTTTTTCATAAAAAATAATTTTAAAAATTTTAGAGAAAACATCATCACAGGTCAGCGTAGTAAAATAGCAATTATATTTTGTAAAATCAAAAGTTGTTTTGTTAATCTGTATTAGAACATTTAGGGTCATTGTTGTGTTATTTTATTCCGTTATTCGGAACTCCCTTGTACCTGCAGATTCATTGTGCAGCTTTTATTTTAGCGAATGTTGTTGGTAACAAGACCAATAATGACGGTTAGTTGGCGGCGGTTTAGGAACACCAACCCCGGCGAAAGATATGCAGCCTGGCTTTTGTGCGCTAGCATATCTGTGCGAAGTAAGCTTTTAAAATGTAAGATTTGACTGTTTTATTTTGTAAAAGTATTAGTGGGCACAGATACGCCAACGCTCTATTACCGTCCTGCACATCTGCCAGTTGAATAATTTTTTTAGATTGGTAGAAATAATGAGTACATTAGTGAAAACTTACTGATATGAGGAGTCGTACTATTAAATTAAAACTCCCTAAAGCTATTATAATTGTAAGGGGAGTGAAATTAAATCTACTTCTTTTAATTTCCCTTTTGTTTACTAATTATCTTTTTGCACAGACCTCCAGTTTTCTTTGGGCAAAGCGAATGGGGGGAATAACAGATGATCGTAGTTATTCGGTTGCAACTGATGGAACTGGAAATGTTTATACAACTGGATTTTTCACGGGTACTGTTGATTTTGATCCTGGCCCCGGAACTTTTAATCTTTCATCCTCGGGAAATGATGATATTTTTATTTCCAAACTTGACGCTTCAGGCAATTTCCTTTGGGCAAAAAAAATGGGGGGAACATCTATAGATAATGCTTACAGTATTGTTGCGGATGCATCTGGATATGTTTATTTAACGGGGCAATTTCAAGGTACTGCTGATTTTGATCCTGGCCCAGGAATTTTTAATCTAGTGTCGGCTGGTAATTATGATATTTTTGTTACCAAACTTAATGCTTCAGGTAATTTGGTTTGGGCAAAACGAATGGGTGGAACTTCTATTGATTGGGGTAATTCAATTACAATAGATGCCAGTGGAAATATTTATGCAACTGGCTTGTTTCAGGGCACCGCTGATTTTGATCCCGGCCCAGGAACTTTTAACCTTGTTTCAGCAGGTAATTATGATATTTTTGTTACAAAACTTGACGCTTCTGGAAATCTTCTCTGGGCAAAACGAATTGGTGGTCCAGGAGCTGATGATGCAACATCTATTGCAACAGATAACAATGGAAATGTTTATACTACCGGATATTTTCCTGGTACTGCTGATTTTGATCCTGGCCCAGGAACTTTTAATCTTGTTTCAGCTGGCAATAATGATATTTTTGTTTCCAAGCTTGATGCTTCTGGGAATTTTCTGTGGGCAAAACAAATGGGAGGAACAAATTATGATTATAGTTATGGTATAATTGTTGATGCTTTTGGTAATGTCTATACTACCGGATCTTTTAGTGGGACTGCTGATTTTGACCCAGGATCTGGAACATTTAATTTAACAGCACCTGGAGGTATTTTTATTTCAAAGCTTGATACCTACGGGAATTTCGTTTGGTCAAAACAATTAGGAGGTATAAATGGCGAAGCAATTGCATTAGATGCAAGCGGAAATGTTTATACAACAGGAACTTTTGGTTCCACAGGCGACTTTGATCCTGGACCTGGAATTTTTACTCTTATAGGACCTGGAGGTTACGATATATTTATTTCCAAACTAGACGCAAATGGAAATTTTGTTTGGGCAAAATCTATGGGAGGGACTAGTTATGATGAAGCTACGACAATAGCAATTGATGCGATAGGAAATATTTACAATTCGGGGTATTTTTATAATACTGCAGATTTCGATCCTGGTCCTGCAGTTTATAATTTGACTTCAGCAGGAGGTAGCGAAATATTTGTAACCAAGCTTTCAGCTGACCCTTTAGGAATTACACAGCCAAAAATATTATTAAACAAAGCAGTATTGAATGTCAATCAATCTCAGGTTATTACTGGCAGTGATTTTACTCCTAATGGAGTAATTAATTTATCCATTTTTAATGAATATAATGAACCAGTTGGTGTTGCTATACCAATTACCTATATATACCCAGGGAAATTTACTTATACATTACCAATAACTAATTCATTTAAGAACGGCGAATATAAAGTCTATGCAACAGATAATTCAACAGGCTTAACAACCCCTGTTAGTAAGTTTAGAGTCAATAACCCGTTGCAAAGAAAATTATGGATCAATAAACCCGTAACTGGCGATATTTACTTAATAAATCAGACATTACAGATTCAATGGGGAGATTACATAGATAAAACTTTAGCTATTGGGAGAAGTGGGTTTGTACAAAAAAGTTATAAAATTGAATTAAGCAGTAATGTCGGAAGCACATGGACTGTAATAAAAAATCCAGTTATTATAAAAAATGCTTTGCCAGAAACTTATAATAATCAATTCAGCTTTAACTGCAGCATATTAGCGAGTGGTGTTTATCTTATAAAAATAACCGATAATGAAAACCCATCAAATAATAAAATAAGTGACCCGTTTCAGGTTAATGCAGTCGTGCCTCATAATTTTAGTTATAGTTTAGTCTGGGATAAAAGTTGCAGTGAAACAGATTTTATGCCAAGTCCGATTGGATTAGCAGCTGATGGCACTTCAAGAATATTTATAAAACTTTCAAAAGATCCCAATGTTTCTACTCCCATAAGCTCAATAAAAGCAACAATTTATCCAAATGGCAACAATTTGCCACCCTCTATAACAGGGTTCCTTGGTAAAGTACTATACGCCCCCGCTGTTACATATAATCCTGAGGCAAACAATTCCGGAGACTTAAGTGATACCAAAACATTTGCAACATCATCTACTGCTACAGAATTTTATTTTTGTTTGTTTGCACCTGATGATTTTACCATGGATCCAACCGATCAAAGGAGTGAAAGGGATATAGAAGTTGATTTTGACATTACTTATGTGGGGAACACACATGAACTTTTAAACACAAAGAATATTAAAATCGTTCGCCCCCCATTATTTTTGGTGCATGGCATAAATGGCAGTTCCAAAACTTTTGAAAATGCAATATATAATGTTAACGGTACACAGCACAATTTCAACACAAGTGACGACAATGGCTTTGTAATTAACAACCCCGTTTGGAAAGAGGCCTTAAGACTTAATTTATATAATTATGAAAGTTTTTCAAAAAATGCAGAGATCATTTTAGGAATAAATTTACTTAGATCAGATGAAAAATATCCCAATACATTTAAAACAATCCTTACCAAAATGCACCAAAAAAGATATGCCTGCAACCGGGTTGATTATGTTGCACATAGTATGGGAGGTAGTATTGCAAGGTCATTAATTATTCAATATCCAGAAGTGTATAGCCCTACAACGGGAGCATCCAAGAATTACCAAAAAGGGTATATTAATAAATTAATTACACTTAATACCCCGCATAATGGTTCATATCTGGCAGATTTAGTTTATGATAGGTACGACAAAAGTGTAATAATAGGCACGTTGGCTGACAGCTATTATCGTAATGCCTTCTTCAAAAACGGAATACCATCAAATGCACTTAAAAACCTGCAAGCTTATCATGGAGGTGTTAGATTTCCCACAACCGCTGTTAAAAATCACGTTATTGGTAGTGATCTTGATAAAAACAATATATTAGCTGAAAGTACAATTAGGTCAAACAATAACTTAATTTCAACAGCATATCGGCTTTTGATGCCAACCGGGTACGATAATATTAATTATTATATGATAGCTAAATATGGAACCAGTGAATATCTGAGTAATTCTGATATGGTCGTTCCGATTTCAAGTCAAATACCCGGGATAAGTAGATTAAATCAGGCAGTGGATATTGACATTTCGCCTTTACAGGAGAGTACTTCATCAGTCAAGTATGGTATCAATAACAGTCATACCCAAATTACAGATGATATAGTTGTTGGTACCAGAATTATGCATTTACTGAATGCAAGGATTAATTCTTCATTTTTTGCTGATGAAATAGAAGCAAACAATAATCCCAACCATAATAGGCCCCCTTTAAACAGTCAGGAGTCAGTCACTAATTCGCTTGACACAACAATAAATTACTTTGATACTTCATTCATAAAAATTACATCTTCATTTTCTAATAATGTTGTGTATGTTGATAGCATAATGCAGGTAAATCTTACTATAAAAGATACCGCAAACTTGCGGCGTGTCAGATTAGCTTTTCAAACAGAATTTTTTGACTCATACTCCAAAGCCAAAAATCAAAATTTTAACTTTAATGTGAACTCGGCAGCTATTGGAACAAATACCCTGATTGCAGAGGCAACATATGATTCGTCCGGTTCAACTATAAATCATGTTGATACCGTCAGGCTTTTAGTAAAATCACTTGATACACTTACAGGTTTTTATCTTTCGGATAAATCAATAACATTAAATCCACAGCAGGTTTACCAACCCACATTTAATGCAATTTATACAAACTACATAGGGGTTTTAAATGTAAACATTGATTCATTAAGTTTTAATATCAGCGATACAAATGTAGTTCGTTTTGACAGTTCTAATTTAATGTTCACGGCTAAAGATACAGGAACAGCACATATCATATATTCTTATAAAAATTTTGTTGATACTGCATTCATTTATATTAGTGAACCCAGTGATGAACAATCGAAAATTATTTGCCCAACAGAAACTGCTACATTCAGTGCCGGAGCTAATGACTTAACAAAGACATATCAATGGCAGGAGGACAGTGGCAATGGCTTTACAAATATTGTGGATAATGCAATCTATTCAGGTTCCAGTACTAACAATCTTATTTTAACTAATCCGCCGACGGGTTGGTACGGAAATTATTATCGTTGTATTATATCGGACGCAGTAAGTTCAATTTTTACCTCCCCTGTTATTTTAAAGTTTTCGGTTGATTGGGCTGGTACTATTGATACAGCCTGGGAAAATCCTGCAAATTGGAGTTGCAACGCTTTGCCTGATAGTAATACTGATGTGAAAATTACAGCACCCAAGCCTCATTTTCCACAGGTAAATGCCAATGTATCATGTCGCAGTTTACAATTACAAAATGGCTCTACAGTGCTTGTAAAAACTGGTTATAAAATTGATATTAAAGGAAAAAATTAATAGATAGAAGTTGCAAGAAGGATTTCCTGATTCAGGCACAAGGTATGCGATGCCAATTAAGTTCAATTGTGACTTTGCAGTTTGGCTCAAAACCCTTCGACTCCAATCAGGATCCTACGACATCAACAACCCCGCCTTCCACAATCCATTAACCGGTTTATTGTACCAAAACAATTCAAAGTCTTCTAAGCCGGCGGCTTAGTAGCTTTTTTTTAGCTGCTGGATAGTTGTTGGTTGAGTGCTAAAGGTTGATGAAAAAGCAAGCATGGCAGAAATTTTACGTTTATTTAGCCGTCTGAATCCATTTTACTATTATTTAAAAAGAAAACATAAATTTGATTATAATTTAAAATGGATAATCAAGGCCACATATCACTTACAATAACAGGTAAAACATCTGAAGGGAATTTAAATCCTAAGGATATTGATATTTCAGAAACTAAAGAATTGCTTTCAGATGTTGAAGCGCTATTGTTCCCAACAAAAGCTGAGAAAGACGAACGTCCGAAAGTGTCTTATGAAGTACAAGAGGGGTCGGTAAGGAACTTATTTTTTATACCCGCTGCAAAGGCAATTATGTTTACTGCACTTATGTCTGAAGTTGGCAAACGTGGAAACCTTGATTTGCTGGAACCTAAAGCTGCTGCTATTATTGATAAATGGCAAAGGAAATCGTATGCAACAGGAAGAGAGTATTTGCTTTCTTCTTCTATATCATCAGATGAAGCTTTTGTAAAAATAAATAAGGAGTCGCAGTTTATTGCACCACAGACTGATTGGGTAAATACCAATCTTTATCTGTATGGTAAAATATTTGAAGAGGGAGGTTTAAATAAAGTCAATCTCCATATTTTAACGGATAGGTATGGTAAATTAGTAGTTGATGCAACCGAAGAGCAACTCACAACCGGAGTTAATAAGCTTTTCCAGACTTACGGTCTTTGGGTTAAGGGAAAACAGAATCTTCAATCGGGCACATTAAAGGACTTAATATTAATTGATTTTCTTACCTACCAAACGGAATATGATGAATTGGTTTTAAACAAGCTGATTGACAAGGCTTCTGCAAATTGGAGCGAAATAAAAAACAAAGATCTTTGGCTGAATGACATAAGAGGAGGGGCGAATGAGTAAGTTAGGTGTTACGAGTATAATGCTTGATACTTCCTTTTGTATCAGGCTGATGGATAATTCCGATCCTCTTCACAAAAATGCACTTGACTATTACAAACACTTTTTGACTGAAAAAATTACAATGCATATTTCAACAATTGTTGTGGCGGAATATGCAGTTGGCGATGATGCTAATAACTTGCCATTAAACAATCTGCAAATAGAATCCTTTGATTTTTTGGATGCCAGAATGGCGGGTAATTTTCATAGGATAATAAAAGGTAATCAAGAAAATGTTGCGGGATATAACAGACGTATTGTAGCCAATGATGTAAAAATTCTGGCTCAAATTCAAACTAAGAAAATTGAAGGAATTATTTCTAAAGACATAAAAAGTGTGAAAGAGTATATTGTTCCATTATCAAATTCTTTACAGATAAAGTTTATTGATTTAAATGTTCCGCTTACCGAAGCCTTGGGGCAATTATTTCCCTAAATGCAATTTACGCTTACAACATCAACAACCCCGCCTTCCACAATCCATTAACTGGTTTATTATCCCAAAACAATTCAAAGTCTTCTAAGCCTGCGGCTTCGTAGCTTTCTTTTAGCTGCTGGATAGTTGTGGGTTGAAGATTGTTTAATGTAGTTGAAGATTG
>JBBQEA010000224.1:0-8218 GCA_038320245.1 Chitinophagales bacterium
AAACAGTAACAAAGGTTAAATCATACAACAACCAACGCCGGATATTTTATCCGGCTTTTTTATGCCCCATTGTTTTCTATTTAAAGTTTGCTGTAAAAGTTTGCAGGTTAATTTATTTTTTAACCACCCATACAAAATGCAATAGCTTACCGCATGAGTGAAAATTTATTTTATATCTTTATTTATAAAATAAAAATGGTTGCAAATAAATTATCAATTATCCAATTATCAATCATCCAATTATCAACTACCAAATTATCAACTATCAATTAAAAAATTTCAATTAAACCGCCATGGCAAAACCATCACCTACCAATTACCCCGGTTATTTTCAAAAATATATCGACCAGGTAACAGAAACCGATTTCTTTACAGCCTTACATAACCAAAGTGCTGGCCTTGAGCAATTTTTACAATCGATTACTGAAGAGAAATCTATGTTTGCATATGCCGAAGGCAAGTGGACGATAAAGGAATTGTTATTGCATATGAGTGATACGGAAAGAATTTTTTGCTACCGGGCCTTGTGTTTTGCAAGAGGAGAAAAAACAAACCTGCCAGGATTTGATGAAAACGATTATGCTGCCAACTCCGATGCAAACAACAGAACCTGGGAAAGTATTGTACAGGAATTTTTAATTGTTCGAAAAGCAACAGAAGTGCTCTTTAAAAGCTTTAACGAAAAAACCCTGGCCAGTATAGGGACTGCCAACAATAACCCGGTA
Organism: Chitinophagales bacterium; assembly: GCA_038320245.1. Taxonomy (GTDB): domain Bacteria; phylum Bacteroidota; class Bacteroidia; order Chitinophagales; family Chitinophagaceae; genus Ferruginibacter. The sequence continues at coordinate 726 of JBBQEA010000224.1, forward strand.
ACTGTGGCAAGCATTGGTTTTATATTGCTGGGTCACTTTAATCATCATAAAAAAATAATGGCTGAAAGGTATTTGTAGCATCGCTGCATATCAACTCTATTAAAACAAAACAGCCGCTTCAATTGAAGCGGCTGTTTTGTTAATTGTAAATGTTATCGATGCAATTAATTCTTTTTAGCATCGCCTGCACTGTTGTTCAACGCAAGGTTGCTTTGTGTAATCATATTGTTGATTATCTTAACCGTTTCGTCAATATAAATATCAGCTTTAATCCTGTTCATAAACTGTTTGTTCTTTTCAACCTTGTCTTTATCCAGCGTCATTTTAGTTACATCAGTAAATTTAACAGAATCAGCTTCCAGATTTTTAACCAATCCACCTTTGCCTGCATATAAACTATCCAGGTTTTTGTAAGCTGATTTTAATTCCTTTTGCTCCTGCTGATATTTAACCAGATTAAGTGGATATTCTTTGTCATTTTGTTTATAAATCCATTCAATTTGCTTTTTAATTCCGCCAAAAGTTGTACTGGTTTTTATTTGCTCATTTGCAGCAGCAACTACGGCATCTCTACTGTAAGTAGATACCCATGGCTTGTAATCCGCTTTACTTATTTCATCCCAGCTTAATGCAGTTGGATTGTCTTTTTCTCTTGTTTTTGCCAACTCATATCTATCTGGTATTACTACATCCGGCGTTACGCCCCGTAACTGGGTTGCGCCGCCATTTATGCGATAAAATTTTTGCAATGTGAGTTTAACAGTTCCCAAATCTTCTGCTTTTTTACCACCAATCTGAAACTCAGATTCAGGGTTTAAGGGAATGGTACGTTGTACTGTTCCTTTGCCATAAGTTGAACTGCTACCTACAATAATTCCACGTTTATAATCCTGTATAGCAGCAGCAAATATTTCTGATGCAGAAGCGCTGTATTCATCTACCATCACGGTTAATGGCCCTGTATACAAAACGCTTTTATCCCTATCCTTTAATTGTTGTGGTTGTACATTATCCCTTCCTTTTACCTGGCACACAGGTCCATCTTCAATAAACAAGCCCACCATCTTAACTACTTCCGGAAGCGATCCTCCACCGTTACTCCGTAAATCCATAACAATGCCTTCTACATTTTCAGCTTTCAATTTTACAATTTCTTTGGCAACATCATCAGAGCATCTTGCACCATTCGGATTTTCAAAATCCATATAAAATTCCGGCAAATAAATATACCCTATTTTATGCTCGCCATTTATAATTACGCTTTTTGCAAAAGTATCATCGAGTTTAATTTCATCTCTTTTAAGTATGATGACTTTAATGCTACCATCTGCTTTTTTAACGGTAAGCCTTACTTCCGTTCCTGCCTCAGCGCCCCTAATCAATTTTACTGCATCTGTAACGGCGTACCCTGTAACATCTACCGGCTCGCCGGCTCCCTGTGCTATCTTAATAATTTCATCATTCACGCTCATTTGGCCAGATTTCCATGCTGGTCCACCGGATATAAGACTGGCGATTTTTATTTTACTCTCTTCTTCTTTTAACTGTGCACCAATTCCGTAAAATTTTCCACTCATCATTTCATTAAATCCCCTGCTTTCGATAGGTGCAAAATAACTGGTGTGGGGGTCCATCTCTGTAGCAATGTTATTTAAAAACTCACTAAATAATTCATCAGATGTATTGTGATTTTGTAAGGTTGTAAAATAGCGGCCAATTTGTTTGCGAACCTGGTCACGGGCTTCTCTTTCCAACGTACTGTCTGCCTTATAAACAAACTTAGCAGCTGGTTTGGCATCCTTGCCTTCGGTGCTATCTGTAACTTCAATTGTCTTTTTATTTTTATTGCGTTCCCTGTCGTCTAAAAAATCAGCATATTTGGATAGCACCAAATATTTTAGGCGCTTACGCCAAACTTCCTTGCGGCCTGCTTCGTCTTTAGCGTACGAAAGCTTTTCACCGTCCATTATAATATTCTCCTCTTTGGTAAAATCAAAGGGCTTACTTAAGATGTCATTGTAAAATTGGGAAGCCTGCTTTAGTCTTCTGGAGTAGGATTCGCTGATAAAATAAAATGACTCCAACCTGCTGCCATGTATCTCATCATCTATTGTATTAACAAATTTTTGAAAACTGTCTATATCTGCTTTTAAAAAAATACTCTTATCCTCATCCAGTTCTTTTACAAAAGCTTTTAGCACAGCCGCTGAAAAATTATCATCAATTTTTTTGGGACTGTAATGCCCTTGCTCAAGCAGTAATCCTACGTTGTGCAAAATCTTTTCATTCTTCGATTTTGGATTATCGTTCGTACTAGATCTCGAAAAAGCAAAAAAGAAACTTGCAACTGTTAAAACCAGTAAAACCGGAAAGAATTTTTTATTCATAATAATTTGCCTTAAATGTAGCATAAAGTAAAATTAACGGAAAAATGGTTGTTTTTATTTCAATAACAGCAGCTATGTCACTAATGTTTTCTTAAAACTGATAAGTGGTTAAAATGAGGTTAAGGGAATAGAGTTAAAATAAAAACATTATCCCTAAATGCGATAGGAAGGAAGTTTTGTCAATCTGCTATTGTTTTATCAAATAAGCCTGCCATTAAAATAAGAAAGCCCTTCCTAAAAGGAAGAGCTTCCGTAGTGGGTAATCGAGGGGGCTCGAACCCCCGACCCTCAGAATCACAATCTGATGCTCTAACCAACTGAGCTACGACTACCATTTTTTATTACAGGACGGCAAAAATAATAAAAAACATGGCTTAAGCAAAATTACATTTTCAATAAGTTGATTTTTATATAGTGTGCAGCTAAGTAAAAAGAGAATTTTTAGAAATTGACTATGCGATTATGCAAGACTGTTGGCGGGCTTTATCGTTTTTGTTGAGGTTTTATACTTTAATATGATGTTTCTTTGCAGCCACAAACTTTTTTTATGCAATGGACAGGCTATTTCATTACCCTGATATTATCAACCTTTACCGGCTGGGTTACTACCTGGATAGCTGTAAAAATGTTGTTTCATCCCCGTAAACCAATTAAATTACCAGGCTATACTTTGCAGGGAATTTTTCCGAAAAACCAACGGTTAATTGCTGAAAAATTAGGACAGGTGGTAGGGAAGGAATTACTGAGTTTCGATGAAATAGAGCAAAAAGTAACCAACCCGGAAAATCTGCAAAAATTAAAACCAGAAATAGAAGCACATATAGATGGCTTTTTAAACAACAGGCTAAAGGAAGTTTTTCCTATGCTATCTATGTTTATCGGAGAAAAAACTATCAGTCAGTTAAAAGAAGCTTTTTTAATGGAACTGGAAAATCTTTTTCCAATTCTGATGAAAACCTACATGAACAAATTACAGCATGACCTTGACCTGGAGAAAATTGTAACAGAAAAAGTTGCTGCATTTTCTTCTGAAAAACTGGAAGACATTCTATTACAGATTACTAAAAAAGAATTTAAATTCCTTGAATTTATTGGTGGCTTTTTTGGACTCCTGATTGGCATTGTACAAGTAATATTAGCTGTACTTACCCGATAATACTCCCTCATAGCATACGTTGTATTTACCGCTCATCACTTAAACGACTGTTTAGTGAAACTTTATGAGAGAATTTTGTTCTTCGATTAAATTATTATTTTTCAAAAAAAACGAACTGATGATTAAGCAAGTTTTATGTTTTCTGGTATTTATCTGTTTAGCAGGTATGGTTTCCGCTCAATTTCCCGGGGCCGGTGGAAGGGCTGGCGGGCAAAATATGAATATGGGACATTTTTATGGAAAAATTGTGGATGCGGCAACCAATAAAGGTATTGATGCAGCTTCTGTTCAGTTGATTCAAAATAAATTAGACTCGGCAACCAAAAAGAGAAAAGATGTGGTGGTAGCTGGTATGCTTACTGATAAAAAAGGAGACTTTAGCCTGGAAAGCCTGCCTGTATTGGCATCCTATAAATTAAAAATTACCGCAATTGGGTATAAACCCTTTGAGCAGAAAGCTGTGTTTGAAATGAATATGGGGGCAGCAAAACCGGGTGATTTTACCAGTATGATTAATGCTGTTGACAAAGATTTAGGAAATATTAAATTGCAAATAGATGCACTGCAACTACAGGAAGTAACCATCAACAGTTCGAAGCCTTTGCTTACCATGAGTATTGACAGAAAGATTTTTAATGTAGAGAAAAACCTAACCAGTATTGGCGGTACAGCTGTTGATGTAATGAAAAGTATTCCCGGAATAAATGTAGATATTGATGGTAATGTGAATTTAAGGAATGCAGCGCCTCAGATATTTGTTGATGGCAGACCAACTACCATGACATTGGAACAAATACCCGCTGACGGCATAGCCACCGTTGAAATAATCACCAATCCATCCGCAAAGTTTGATGCCTCGGGCGGTGGCGCAGGTATTTTGAATATTGTAATGAAAAAAAATCGTAAAACGGGTTACAATGGAAGTATAAGAGCCAGTATAGACAGCAGGGGTAAACCAGGCTTTGGTGGCGATGTAAATATCAGGCAACAAAAAATTAATTTCTTTGCTGCAGGCCAGGTAGGATTTCGTAAAAGTATCAGTGAAGTTTATACCGAAAGAACCGATTTTTTAAATAATGCTACCGCAAACTTTATACAAAATAATGCCCCTGTAGGCCAGGGCGTATTTGGTTTTGGAAGAGCCGGTATTGATTATTTTATTGATAACCGAAACACACTAACCATAAGTGGCAATATGGTTAAAGGGCAGTTTAAAAACAACGATTTAATTAATATCATCCGGGATACCACTTTTAAGAACATGAATGGAATTGATAGCTTTAACAGTGATTACGGTAACCGAACCAGTTACAGCAAAAGCAATTTCAGAAACGCAGGCGCAACAATTAGTTTTAAGCACAACTTCGCTAAACCCAATAAAGAAATTTCTGCAGATGTAAATTATAACAGTAGTAAAAATGATAACCTAAATGAATTTGGAACCCAATATTTTACTAAATCGGCAGTACCAAAAACACCGCCTATTTATCAAAAATCCCAAGGTGGTGGTAACTCTGAGCTTCTAACCTCACAGATAGATTTCTCTAACCCAATTACAACAAAAATAAAAATAGAGGCTGGCGGCAGAATTGCCATTAGAAATTTCTACAGCTTCAATAACAACTTTATTAAAAACTTTCAAACGGGAGAATATATCAGTATCGCTTCCTTGAATAACACCTACCAGTACAAAGACAGGGTATTGGCTGCCTATGCCACTTTTGCACAACAACTAAATAAATTCAACTACCAGTTAGGATTAAGAGTAGAAAGTTCTAAATACGATGGTACACTTATCAGCCAAAACAAAAGTTTCTCCAATGAGTTTCCATTTAGTTTGTTTCCAAGTGCATTTGCAACCTATAAACTTACTGAAAAGCAAGACCTTCAGTTAAATTATTCAAGGAAAATTAATCGTCCTAACTTTTTTCAGCTTATACCATTTATTGATTATACAGATTCATTAAACCTATCAAAAGGTAATCCTGATTTGATCCCTGAATTCACCAATCTTTTTGAATTTTCTTATCAGAACCAAATAGCCACTGGTCATAATTTATTAGCTACCCTGTATTATAAAAACACCGACAATGTTATTTCCCGCTATCAATACAAGGATAGAAACCCAAGCCCGGCCGGCAAACCAGATTCATTAATATTTACTACTTACGCCAATGCCAGTGTAACCTATACCTATGGCCTGGAGCTAACTTCAAAAGATAAGATAGCCAAGTGGTGGGATTTAACCACCAACTTCAACTTTTTTAATGCTACGCTTAATGCCAGTAATTTACCCGGAGGAATAAATAGCAGCCAGGCAAGCTGGTTTGTAAAAATCAATAACAGTTTTAAGTTTCCAAAAAATTATTCTATCCAGCTAAGTGGCGATTACCAGGCCAAAACATTGGTTGCGCCGGGTGGCGGCGGTGGTGGACGTGGGGGCGGTCCCATGTTCGGCGGTAATACACCATCTGCACAGGGTTTCATAAGGCCAATATATGGTGTGGACATTGCCCTTAGAAAGGATTTCTTAAAAAACAACGCAGCTTCATTAACACTGCAGGTTAATGATATTTTCAAAACAAGACTTAACAGTACTTTTTCCCAATCTGTATTCTTTGAGCAAAATGCGGAAAGAAGAAGAGACTGGCAAGTTTTCAGACTAAATTTCAACTGGCGCTTTGGCAAAATGGATGTTACCCTGTTTAAGCGGAAAAACAACAGAATAGATTCTGAAGGTATGCAGGGAATGCAGGGGAATAACTAACGAAATTCAACAGCTGACACAGCAGATTTTAATTTCTTCAACAATTATCCGTCAGCAAAACTTATCAAAAAAGCAGCATTTTTCAATGCTGCTTTTTTGCTTAAAATATTTAAGTTAATTTGCCGCCTTACTATAAAACCTTTTCATGAAGAACATCAGTTTTAAAGCCATTACGCCGCACCTGATAGCCATTGCGGTATTTTTATTAATAACCGTAATATTTTGTAAGCCAGCATTGGAAAGCGGGGTTATTTTGCAACAGAGTGATGTTACAGCTGTTGAAAGCATGAAACACCAGAGTGAGATTTACAAGGAAACGCATGGCGTGTACCCGCTTTGGATAACGAGTATGTTTAGTGGTATGCCGGCCTACAATATTATTTTTGAAGGCCCATTCTCTCCTTTCTCTTACATTAATAAAGCATTTCAACTGTGGCTGCCTAAACCGTTAAATTTCTTTTTTCTGAGCTGTATATGCTTTTACATTTTTTGTATGTGCATAAAAATCCGGCCACTCATTGCCGTAATGGGGAGTCTTGCTTTTGCCTACAGCACTTACAACCCTATATTGGTTGTAGCAGGCCATGATACCAAGTTGCTGGCCCTCGCCTATGCCCCTGCCCTGCTGGGTTCTATACTATTATTGTTTGATAAAAAATACATTTCCGGCTTTGTACTAACTGCCTTATTTGCCAACCTGCATTTAATGCAAAACCACCAGCAGATAAGTTATTACCTGTTTATTATTATTGGCATTATGACGTTGTTTTATATTGTCAAGTGGATTAAAGATAAAGAACTGTTGCAAGGGGCTAAAGCGATGGGGCTTGCTATTGCAGCGGCAGTATTGGCAGTAATGATCAATGCCATTTTATTATTTCCGGTATACGATTTTGCCAAATATTCAAAACGTGGCGGGCAACTGGTGATGGATGAAAAAGCAGCCACCAGCAGCAATAAAACTACTGATAATAAAACAACCGGTCTTTCGAGAGACTATGCTTTTCAATGGAGTAACGATAAAATAGAATCGTTCACTTTGATGTTTCCCGGCATAGCCGGATATGGCAGTTATTTTTCTCAAAGAGATGGTGAGTATAATATTTTTCCTAAGCTGGATGAAAACTCCCATGTAGCAACCTACCTGGTAGAAAAATTAAATATGCCCGAAAACCAGGCAGAT
>JBBQEA010000225.1:0-8184 GCA_038320245.1 Chitinophagales bacterium
CGATCCAAATTATATTACCGATAACAAAACAAGATTAGTGCTAATATATGTGACAGCCCATAGGGATGGTGGGCGAAGCAATGCGTATTACCTTACAAGCTAGAGCGAATAAATAAAAAATTATTACTCACGGAATCGCTGGTTTTACGGAGCGATTTGAATTTTCAGCCTAATTAAAATTAAATTTATTAAAAAGCTGAATTTTATTGTTTACCTCCATTTTCTCAAATATGTGCTGTACATGCTTGGTCACCGTACTTGGAGAAATAAAAAGACGTACGGCAATATCAGGATAGCTTATACCCTGGCATATTAAATTAGCGATTTCAATTTCCCGTTTGGTTAAATTACTAATGAGTACATCTGCATTTTTTCGAGACTTATTCAGGACTTCATTTGTTACAGCATGCTTGTTTATGGATGAAAAATTATCCCTAATAATTGCCATCTTATAATTCAATACCTGAGATAAAATCGATCTGATTTTCAAACTTAATTCCTGATAGGTAAATGGTTTGGAGATAAAGTCGATGGCTCCAGATTCTAAGCCAAGTAATTTAAATTCCATCGTGTTTTTAGCCGACAAGAAGAGCAAGGGAATATGTTTAAGATGGTTTGTTTGTTGCAATATTTTGATTAGCTCAAAGCCATCCATTTCATCCATCATTACATCACTTAAAATCAAATGAGGCAGATCTAAAATCTGCTCTGCTAAAATTGCCAATGCTTCTTTCCCATTATAGGCCAAAAACGTTTCATATTCGGCTGACAATTTGTTGTTTAAATACTCTATCATTTCATAATTGTCTTCAACAATTAAAATTTTTCTTCTTTCCATATCAAGGGGCTGGTTTATATTAAATTCGTTTCCTTTTTGTCCAATTTCGCTAGTAAGGTTGTTATTATGATTTATATTATATAAATACTGCGGTAGAATAATTTTTACAAATGTGCCGGATTCAAAACTTGTTGTATCCAAAATTTCTATTGTTCCTTTTAAAGAATCTATAATGTTCTTAACAATAGGCAAGCCCAGGCCCATTCCCTGGAAATTCCGTTTGCCTGTTTGAATTTGAAAGTAAGGCACAAATATTTTTTCTTTATACTCAGATGGAATGCCAACACCATTATCTTCCACTATAAAATAAATCACTGAGTCTGAATTATAAAGTTCTACCGACACGTTTCCATATTCCGGGGTGTATTTGAAAGCGTTTTCCAAAATGTTGTTAAATACCCTATCTATAGCCACCAAGTCAGCCTTTATATAAAGGTCGTTTTCAATAGTATGAGATAATTCTATATTCTTTTTTCGTTTAAATAGAGAATCAAAAAGTATTAGCTTTTCTATGAGGATTGCGCTGACATCAAGTACCGTATCATGACTATATAAGTCTTTACCGGAATTTACCTTGAAAATATCGAAGTAATTAATTATGTCTGTTTTTATTTTTTCGACATTTTTATGAATTATATTAAGTTCAAGCGAAGGTTTTGCATTACCAATATAATCCGTCAGGTAGTTTGATACCAATGTCAGCGGGGTCTTCATTTCATGCGACAGGTTAACAAAAGTATTTGAGATATTTTTGTTGGCCTCTTCAAGTTCAATTGTCCTTTTCTTTACCTCTTCTGAAAGTGTATCGTTTAGATTTAACAGTCTTTTTTCCGAATCGTACAACTTAAAGTGGCTCTCACGAAGTGCATTAATATGCAGCTTCACGTTGTACAAAATAAGTACTAAAAATCCTGAGTTTGTGACTAAAGCTTCCATATCCTGGCCCCAATTGAAGTAATCTATTATTGGCTCAATAACCCAGGGCGAAAGACTTATATACATCACCAACGCTTCCTGCCTGGCAATCCTTGATAGTTTTTCATTCCCGAATTTGTATTTTATTGATTTATTGAGCGAATAAATTACAAACACCGAATACAATAACGGCAGTACAAGCAAATTTTGAGCAAAAGCCAGATCTCCATAAATAATATACACTATCGAAAAAAGTAAAAATGGGAGAATCAGGAAAAAGTAAACACCATAATAAGCATGGTACTTCATCTTTTCAAGATTAAAAGATTTATATACATAATATGGAAAAAAAGCCGGTGTAAGAAAACCTCCACAATATGCCATAATTTCCTGGGCTTTTAGTGGAATCGGTATATTCGGATCAGGAAACAGGCCTGATGAAATATTATATGTCAGCAACAAAATGAGAAGAATAATATTAAGATGCTGGTATTCATTCTGGCCCGGTCTTTCAAAGAAAAATAGAATTTGAAAGCACAATAAAACGGCCTCTATTATACAAAAAATAAGTGTAATGATATGCATTTCTGTGCCGAAAACTAACATGGTAGGGATTTTCTAAATTTGAATTGAGTTGGCTAAATATATTGGCACTAAAATGTAGACCTGTAGCAATGCAATGGAAAAGGCAATTGCAATTCTTTAAAAATGGTATAGCCATTCTGCTCGTACCAACTAAAATTTTTTTCAGTGGAAGTTTCTAAATAAACAGGACGATTGTTCTTAAATGAAAGTTCATTTATTCCTTTTAACAAAACGGTTCCAATACCTTTCAACTGATGTTTAGGGAGAACTCCAATATACCATAAATAGGTAAACTGGTTGGTTGGGTGTACGATATTTATAATCTTCTCTCTTTTCAATACATTTTTGAGGTTAGCCAGGCCAACACACAAAAACATTAGTTTTAAATCAAGAATGACTGTCTTAAAATTGGTTTTTTTCTTCTCCGGATACATCAGCAATGCGCAACCTGATTTTGTTGGATCAAAATAAACCTCTCCAAAAAGAAAGCAATACTCGAAAGAATATGACATCAATTGCCTAACTCTAAAATCTTTGACTCCACTCTTATTAATAATATAGTTCACACTTTTATTTTCAGAGAAGCTTTGGGTCAATATGTCTACTATCTTTTCTTTATCGCTGTAAGTCGCTTTAATCATGATTTATAAGTTAAATAGGGTGCCGGTTGGATTAAATATTGAATGACTAACCGCAATTAGGTGCAAGGTTTATACCAAACAGTTAATATTACAGCCACTACCAATCTGAAGAATAATTTGATTCCAAAATATCGCCAGTTATATTTACAGCAAAATTTATTCAGGTAGTTTTTCTTTGTATTACTAATAGCTGTGTGTACCCAATAAAAGATTTTAGACCCCTTTGTTTTATCTGTTATTATTATTGCCTTATGCAATTTACAAATGCCTTTCAATGTTGTATAAGCGGTCTTTCCATATGTTGTAACTGTTGCTTTTTTAACAATCATATTTTTCGCTTTATAGGCAAAATCCATTTGGGATAATAATTGTACCGCATTATTTTAATGATCCTGGCTTGATTTCTTGATGTCCTTTTAAATTTCGCTTGTCGCTATTGGTATTATTCACACAGCCACAATTTCCTTTACCTGTCTGTCTAACGCCCTTACAGGCTTCACTGTCAGGCATTCTTCATCATTTTTTCCATGCCCCTCATAGAAGCCGTCAGCCGCCTTTATAAAGCCATTCAACTGATATTTCTCATCTCTGATACCCATTGTTATTTGTATCTTTTGCATCATTGGCCAAATTTGTTCATAGCGTTTTATGGCCTATAAGCGTTACATCTCTAAAGCTGAAAAATTTTTTTTGTGAGACTCATAAAATAAATACCTCACAGTCATATCTTAGAGCCTAAATTAGAATTTTCCATTACTGTACTTGTTTTTAACGTGGTTGAATGCTGCATTTTTTACATTGCCATCTATTTAGACCTCAGACCAATAATTAGCACTTGAACCGCATTTTCTACATACTATGCCCGCAGCTTCCCTTTGATCTTTAAGGTATTGTTTACAACTTGCCTCCATTGATATGCGGTAAAAAAAGTGTCTAATTTTATAATGACTACTTTAGTTAGCAATAATACGCTATATAAATTAGTTTGTACTAAATTGCGTATTGTCATTATAAAAACTTAAACATTAAAATTCTACCAGGGTATTCGGAAAACATTTCGTAGCGTCAATTGGATTTTCATTCTTTGCCTCTTCGAACTTTAGAAAATAGGGAACGATATCCGAAAAAAATACATTTAAATTTCATACCTATATTTCAAAAAAATCTCCTACTTTACATTAGATAAAATTGCCAATATGAAATCGCTAAATTATCTGCTATTATTTATTTTGCTTTCTCTTACTGCCTGCAAAAAAGACCCTACTAAAAATGCCACACTCCCTCCAGCTACACAGGAAGGAAAAAACACAATCGGTTTTACTTTAAACGATGAGGTGTGGGTACCGTATGCTAAATGTTCATCGTTCGGCGATCCTTGCAGGGAAGTTTCTGCAAGATATGGAGCGTCAGGTGGGGCAGCACCCAACGGGATAGACTTTGGTTTTGAAAGAATAAGCAATGGCAAAATGTCTACGTTAATTATTTCTTCAACAGGTATTGGCACTATTACAACAACTGGTAATAAAATCGATTCTGTAGGCATCTACTACAAATCTGAAAACTCAAATGGGAATAATGGTAATTATACTGGAACAGCACAAGGCAGCAAACTTCTAATTACAAAAATCGATATACAAAATCAAATTATCGCCGGCGAATTTGAATTTGTTTTAACAGAAAATAACGGGAGTGGGAATGTAATCATTCTGAAAGGTGGTCGTTTTGATTTTATGTTCAATGCCTGTAAATGCAGTAATTAGTTTTAACCCTTAAATATATGTTTTATGAAAAAAGCCCTTTTTATAAAACTACTGACACTATCTGTTAGTTGTTCCTTCGCCCAAAATACTCTTACTGTAATAGACACAGGAAACATTACCAGGGAGCGCTGGCGGGATAGTGTTCTTCGAATGGATAAAAGCCAGGTAACAACGGGTTTTTTATTGGAATATTCAATGTCTGGATTTAGCAGTAATAAATACGATGGTGTAGGCAACGATGATGATACCATCAACAATGATGGAAAAATCTTTGTATTACACAATATTTTATTTAATAGTAAAGTAAATAACAATGCGGTTATAGATTTAACGGATACCTTATTTAGCAAGGCGTTTTTTTATAACCTGAATACCAATGTGATACCACTTACTTTCATATATCAAAAATATAATCAAATAAGACAAAGTGCGTTAAGCCAGGGATTATTTAAAATTGCCTCAGACAGCGTTGGTATTTTAGATGTAGCAGGAACAACCACATCTCCCTATGACTCATATGAACTATTTGCTTTTGCTCCATTTAAAACTACTATTACCCAGTTTAACGCCATACAATTTACATTGCCAGCAGATCTTTTTTATATGGCAGGAATCACGAGCGTGGATATTGACTTTGGTGACGGCGCAGGATTTAGAACCATTGCAAAAGGAGGCACTGCAAGTATATATTATACTACAGAAGGCACAAAATATATAACAGCAAGAATTACTACCACAGGCGGTACAAGAATAGCGAAATCATTAATCAATTATAACAGACCGGCGGTTTATTCAAAGCCTGATTTTAAGCTGAACTTTGCGGTTCCTCCAGTATATACAAGCGATGCGCAATATTTAGGTGCGGCAGCCGCTACGGTACAAACAGCGGGTACTGTTATCCCTTGTGGGGGTGGAAGTTTTATTGACCAGATTTTGTGTGGCGTTATGCCTAATGCAAATATTGAAGTTTTCAATGGCTGTGATAAAGTATTTGATAAGCCAATTATTATTGTTCAAGGATTTGACCCGGTTGGGGATTTAACATTGGGTGAAATGGAAAAAAGATTCGAAGCTCAAAATTTTACAGCAACAATGCAGGCCTATGGCTACGATTTTGTATTTGTAAATTTTACCAAGAACACCACTTATATTGAGAACAATGCCAAAGTACTGGAAGCGGTTATTAATTGGGTGAACCAAAACAAAACAGGTACCAATAAAAGTACCGTAATTGGGTATAGCATGGGCGGGTTAATAGCAAGATGGTGTTTAAAAGATATGGAAGACCGGGGATTGCAACATAATGTTGGCAATTATTTCAGTTATGACGCACCACAACAGGGTGCTAACATTGCTTTAGGCATGCAATATTTATTTAAAGAAATAGCAAGGGACCTTCCCGAATTAAAATGGTTTAATGTGGGCGGTTTCCGCGATTTATCAAATGCATTTACAAGTCCCGCTGCCAGGCAAATGCTGGTAACTTATGCTGATTACAGCAACTCTGCTTTTAACTGGACGCCCAATCTTAACACCCTTGCTCCTCTGAGAGCATCATTTGCACAAAAATTACAGGCAAAAGGATATCCACAACAAACAAATAATTACGGTATTGCATTCGGCAGAGGAAATAATACCGCCAATAAAGATGCGGGTGATGGAAAACAGTTTACACCATCCAATCCGTTTAGCCCAAAAACGCAGTTATTCGGCGGTTCGATTGGGCTTTTGCTAGTAAACCTTGAAGCGGATGGGTATGCAGTATCAGAAAATAATACCAAAGCAACTACTGCTTATTATAGTTTTTTTGGACTCACATTTAGAAAAATATTTGGAATACCCATTCTACCCAGAGTAACATTAAGGATAAGGAGATTTGATTATACAGGTCAGTATCCTTACGATGACGGGCAGGGAAGCTTTGTACAAACACAAACTGAGTTTGCTAAAAGCTGGTTTCCGGGATTAGGTATGCCAGGAACAACCTATGGACATGATGGGCATAATTTTATTGCAACCGCCAGTGCGTTGGATTTACAAAATCAAACCTATAGCGCTGCAACAAGCTGGCAAAGCGCCAATATTTTTTACAATGTAGATAACCAGATCCAAAGTCCTGGTCTGATAAATGGCAACACTTTAATTACACCTACTTTATCTCCGTTTAAAGCTGTAATGACAGGGACTTCTGATTGTGCTGTAATTGGCGGATGTTCAGCGGATTATTATTCAAATCAAAATAATAATGCTGTTTATCCCGCTAATAATAATCTTTGGAATCATTTTCATAATACTGCTCTTACATCTCAAATGGCATTGTTTATTGAAAAAAAAATATTAAAAGTTCAACCCGTTAATTGCGCAGGCTCCAATGGGCTCTGCAGCAGCACTTCAACTATTTCCGGTCCAGGTACAATTTGCAATACAGGACAATATCAATTAAACAATGTACCTAATGGGGTTACAATTAGCTGGCAGATTCAAAATGGTAACTTAACAATTACCAATGGGCAAGGCACGCCTATTATAAATGTATCTCAACTAACTAGCGGTACCGAAATTATTAAGGCGACACTCACAAATGCCTGTGGTGCATCAGTTGTATTAACTATACCAGTTACTGTTGGGGTACCAACTATTTCAAGCATTAGTTCCGCAATGACGGGTTCGTGCAATGGCAGTTATCAGCAATGGCAGTTAAGCGCAAGCTCTACAAGCAGCGTTGCCAGTTGGTTGTGGACTGTAGACAATCCAATTAACAATGGTTGGGTTATTTATAGTCCAAACTCCGCAAGTACAATTGTTGCTGTTTCCGGTGGAGGTGGCATTTCTGTAACTGCTACCAACGCTTGCGGTGTTAGTAGTAAAAGTGGCGTAACAATCTGGAGCAATTGCCACTCTCTTCTAGCAACACCAAACCCGGCTACAAATAACGTATTAGTCGCTATAGAACAACAGACAGAATCTGCTACCGGAAAAGGCATTGCAACATTAATATACAAGATTAAAGTGACAGATCTTCCGGGCAATATAAAGAAACAGCGGAGTTATTCTTCCGGAGTTGTCAATACAACTATTAGTCTTAGCGGTTTAAGCAAAGGTGTTTATCTTATACAGGCATTTGATGGAACATCCTGGATGAGTGTGAAAGTGATTAAAGAGTAAATTTTTAGCAATAGAAGAAAGGCCATCTTAAAAATAAGGATGGCCTTTTTTCATTTTTTGAATCGATATTCTATAAATTTAGCCAATGCATATTTCTTAGACACTAAACATTTATTGTAATAATACCATTTATAAATAGAAGATAGTCCAATATTCAGATATTGGATTTTTTGTTTTATATTTGGACTATATAATAAATATATTATGGCACATCCTTTTCAGATTACAGTAAAACAAACCATCGCTGAACTTCGTCAACTTCAACGTGGTCATGGGGAAT
>JBBQEA010000226.1:0-8168 GCA_038320245.1 Chitinophagales bacterium
AATGGGTGAATTGCTCCGCAGCGAAATTGTAAAACTTAATTCTCCATTTGTATCATTGGTAAGAGGTAAGGGGTTACTAAATGCCATTGTAATAAAGCACAGCAATCCCGAAGCAGCATGGGATTTGTGTTTAATTTTAAAAGAAAATGGGCTACTGGCCAAGCCGACACATGGAGATAAAATCCGTTTTGCACCTCCACTTTCTATCACCGCAAATCAGGTATTGGAATGTGTTGCCATCATTGATAAAAGTTTACAAACCTTATAACATAAACGAAGTATTAAAAGCGATTCAAGCCTTGCAATGAACTTTTTAAAGTTTTTTTGAATTTTTAATTAACTGTACTGCATTGTTAAAATATAGTAGTTGTAAGGCATAAGAATATCTCGATCGAAAGTCCGACTGACACTAAGCAGTCGGACTTTTTATGTTTTCGATAAGGGCCGCATTCATTCCGTGAATTAAAAAAAATAGTTTCCCTGATTTTTCTGCCAGCAGCAAATTGATATAAACGCTAAGAAATAATAAATACAAAATATCCATCTGTTTGTATTGCTTTTAAATAGTTTAGATTACTAGCATCAGAACAGCTATATTTACAATCGCTGCATTAACATTGCATGCTTCTGAATTCCTACTACAAACTCCTACTAGAACATCTTTATCATTATTAAGCTGATTATTCTATTCAATTTTTTATTGATGGATATCATCAGGGTTACTTGATTGCCACCACCAAACTGTTTAAAAAATTAACTAATGAAAAAACATTTACTCTTTGCCACCCTATTATTTTGTTTTTATGCCGGTCATTCCCAATCAGGCTTTCCCGATCCATCATTTGGTAAAAACGGAATCGTTACTACAGACATGGGAACCAATTTTAAGTACGTCCATAGTGCAAGACAGGTTTTAATACATCCTGACGGATCAATTTATGTCAATTTAAATGGATCCTTTGGAGGTACATCCATTTCAAAAAGATTAACCAATGGAGCAATCGATTCAAGCTTTGGTATTAATGGTTATTCTAAAGCAATTGCATCTTTGGTAGAAGCATTTTTTGCATTTCAACCTGACGGAAAAATCATTATTGCAGGGTCAAATAATTCCGGAACAGGCTTATCCGGAATAGCTCGACTGGATGTTGACGGTTTACCTGATTCAACTTTTGGAGACAATGCTTTTCTGGCAACTTCATTTAAACCTGTTTCTGTCGCTATTCAATCAGATGGCAAAATTGTAATTGCAGGTAGCTCGGCTATTCCAGGTTTTTTGGTTGCAAGGTATAATATCAATGGAAGTCCCGATAATTCATTTAATGGAACCGGACAAACCATAGCAGACTTTGTATATAAAATACCGCCCGATAGAGGAGGGACGGATTCTACCGAAATAAAAACAGGCACTGCCAGCTCAATCACCATTCAAAAAGATGGAAAAATTGTTGTAGGTGGCGCTGCAATGACGGAATTGGGTGGAAATAAATTTGCAATTGCACGTTTTAATGCAAATGGAAGCATCGATAACAGTTTTGATACCGATGGTAAGCAAACAACACTTGTTGGTGATGCCAGTTCAACTTCTTACTCCATTGCTTTGCAAGATGATGGTAAAACAGTTTTGGTGGGTTATGCAAATATTGCAGGAATTAACCGGTTTGCTGTTACCCGATATAATATAAATGGCAGCCTCGATAATTCCTTTAATGGCAGCGGTATTCAAATTGCGAATCTTGGTTCCGATATGCAAATTGGCAATTCAGTTGCCATACAAAAAAATGGAAAAATTGTAATTGCTGGTTATACCCTCAATGGTAATAATAACGACTTTGCAGTAGCCCGTTTTAACACAGATGGCAGTCCCGACAATACTTTTGATACGGATGGTTTACTAACTACGGATATTCAAAACACTTCTGACGACTATGCAGGTTCTGTTGCAATGCAAAACGATGATAAAATTATTGTTGCAGGATATTCCTCTATTAATAATAATACTTCATTTGCATTGGTAAGATATAATACTGATGGCAGCCTTGATAATACGTTTGATCTCGATGGGAAATTAGTAGGAAATTACAACCAGGGCAATACCAGCGTAAATGCTATTGTAGTTGAACCTAATGGAAAAATTGTGACCGCAGGTACTACCTGGAATGGAAGTAATTTTGATTTTGCAATTGTTCGCTACAATGCTGACGGTAGCCTTGATAATACCTTCAGTGACGATGGAAAGCAGGTTACGGACTTTGGTTTAAATGAAGAAGGAAACTCGTTGGTTGTACAACTAGACGGTAAAATTATAGTTGGTGGAAGCAGTAATTCAAAATTTGCCATTGCACGTTATAACACCGATGGCAGTCTTGATGCCACTTTTAGCGATGATGGTAAATTGTTAATAGCAATGGGTTTTTCTGATTTGGCTAAATCTGTTGCGTTGCAAGCCGATGGCAAAATAATTTTGGCAGGCCATAGTTACATTGATGCCAATTATGATTCTGCCTATTTTGCACTTGTACGTATCAATAGCAATGGCACGCTGGATAATACCTTTAGCAGTGATGGAAAAGTATTTACTGATTTTGAATCTTCGCCAAGTTTTGCGAATGCAGTAACCATTCAAACCGATGGAAAAATTGTTGCAGCTGGCAGATCGTATATCAACGGCCACAATAATTTATCTGTGGCACGCTATAATACAGATGGAAGTTTAGATAATACTTTTTCACTGGATGGAAAACAAAATAGTGTATTTGGCACGAATGAATATTTCGGCATGGCAATGGCAATTCAACCTGATGGAAAAATGGTAGTGGCAGGTTTTGAAGAATCCATTGAAGAGGCAAGCACTTCAATTTTGGTAGCCCGATACAATGCCAATGGAGAACTGGATAATACCTTTAATGGCGTAGGTTTTACAACTACACAGGCAGAAAGTAAATTTAATTTTGGTTTTTGTGTGGCTATAAATAATGATGGACGCATTGCAGTTGGAGGTACCAATAATAATTTTAAAATAGTGCTCTATCAAAATAATGGTTTATTGGATAGCACTTTTGGTACCAATGGAATTCTTATAAACAGAATTGGAGTTGGAAATAGCGCCATAAAAGGAATTGCATTTTGCAGTAATAAACTGTATGTAGCTGGCAACGGCCAGTTTCCGGGTAATGTTGCTGTGCTGGCAAGTTACCTGCTAAGACCAGTAGGTGGCCCGTTACCTGTTACCCTGTTAAATTTTAAAGCCGTTCAGCAAAATGAAGTAGTATTGTTACAATGGCAAACAACGCAGGAACAAAATCTTGCTGGCTATACTGTGCTGAGAAGCACAGACGGAATAACCTACGCTGCCATTGCTTATGCAGCCGCCAGAAGTAATGGTGGTTTAACTACTGATTACACAGTACCGGATAACCTGCCATTTAAAGGTATCAATTACTATAGGTTGAAAATGGTTGATAAAGATGGTAATTTTTCATTTAGCAGAATCGTTTCGGTAAATATAAATAGGGAGATTTTTACATGGAAAATATTCCCTAATCCGGCACAAAATATATTGTTTGTAAGTACCAATAATAAAAATGAAAAAGCAACCCTTCAAATTACAGATGCAGCCGGTAGAAAAATAAAGGAAGTAAATGTTACTTTAAATGGTAGTAGCTCCTTTGCAATACCAGTTTTTCAGTTACCAAAAGGAATGTATAGTTTGCAATTACGTACAGCAACAAAAACTGAAACAAAGCAATTTATAAAGGAATAAGCATGTTGTAACTGCTGATAACAGGTGTAAAATAAAATGAAGTACAAGGTGTGGTGAATGATGATTGGTGAAAAATTTACCATTCATCATTCACCAGCTTTATTTTACCAACTTCCTTATTAACACAAACCTGCGTTGTTTAAATGAATGGCAGAATATTTTTTTTGTGAACACAATTAATTGCGTTGTTATTAATGGAGGATAATACAAAGTGTTCCATTTTTTATTAAAACATTTAAGGGTTGTTGTCCTAAAATCTTTTACTTTGTTAAAACATTTACATGGATACTTACCTGCATCACGATCACGTTGAATCTCATTTAAAAAGTTCTGCCATGCTAGGCGATATTGTGATTGGCATGAGTGATGGACTTACCGTTCCCTTTGCATTAGCAGCTGGTTTAAGTGGTGCAGTTAGCAGCAGCGCAATTATAGTAATTGCAGGCATTGCAGAAATTTGTGCCGGTAGTATTGCGATGGGACTAGGTGGCTATTTGGCTGGTAAAACGGAGCAGGATCATTACAGCAGCGAGCAAAGAAGAGAATACGTTGAGGTAGAAACGCTGCGCCACAAAGAGTTGGAAGAAACCAAAGAGTTTTTTGCAAATATCGGCTTAAGCCCGGCCTTACAGGAGCAGGCTACAGCAGAAATTGCACAGGATAAAGACCGTTGGGTGGACTTTATGATGAAGTACGAACTAGGTCTTGAGAAACCAGACCCGAGACGGGCTACCAAAAGTGCATTGAACATTGGTTTGTCGTATATAGCTGGAGGCATTATTCCGCTAAGCCCATATTTTTTTATAAGTAATGCAGCCGAAGCATTGAAAATTTCTGTAATTGCTACACTAATCTGTTTGTTTGTTTTTGGCTATTTTAAAAGTAAAATCACCGGTGTTAATGCCTGGATGGGTGCACTTAAAGTTACCCTGATTGGGGCTGTTGCAGCCGCCGCAGCATTTGGAGTAGCGAAATTATTTGGGGGATAATATTGATTAATAATTATTAAAAAAATTAGTGCTTATTAATCATTTTTATAAACATTTCTGCGCCGCTTCTGGGTGCAATAGAATTGTAGCACTCCGCCATTATTTCAATTTTAAACCAGGGCTGAAACAGTTCCCTGTATTCGCTTTCGCTGCCTCCAAAGGGTGGCCCTCCTACAAACTGTTTATTGAATAATACGCCCACCAATTTACCACTTGGTTTTAAAAGCTGCTGCATTTTTGCTGCATAGGAATTTCTAAATGTTGGGTCAAGCGCACAGAAAAAAGTTTGCTCAATAATCAAATCATACAGTGCATGATGTTCAAAAAAATCACCACAAACAATTTGTATTCCTTTGTTTAAATATGCAGCAAATTGGATGTTTAGCATTTCGCAAAGTACCGATGAGATATCTATGAGTGTGATATTGCGGAAACCATTTTCTAACAAATAGGCCGCCTCGTAACTGTTGCCACAACCGGGAATTAAAATGCTGATTTCTTTATCGGTTAGTTGATCAATATAGTTTTTGATTGGAGTTGTAATGGCACCTGTATCCCATGCTGTTGCTTGATTTGTGTATCGATTGCTCCAGTAATTGTCATCTAATGGGATCATAGATGATGTTTTACGTTAGTTGATATGTTCTCCACTGTCCAGTTAATCTTTTTTTGAAAAGGATGCTTGCGCACGGGGCAGTTTTGCTTGCTACAAATAGCACAGCTAAAATCAAGGCAGCCATCAGTATGTACAAATAGTTCGATAGATTCGCCATATTCCTTTTTCACCAGGTCGGACAATACATCAATTTCATGATGTGCTTCATGTATATTCAGGTACCATGGTACGGTAAGATGACAGTCTAAATGTAGTGTGCTGCCGTATTGAATAATACGCAGATTGTGCAAGTCAATCCAATTTTCTGGCCGAATAATGTTTAGCTGTGCAACCATTTTATTGATGAGTGTTTCATCAGCTTCATCCATAATACCCGAAATGGAAGTCCGCACAATTTTATAGCCTGTAAACATAATGATGAAAGCAAACAAAATGGCCACTGCCGTATCTATCCACAACCACTTTGTAAAATATAATAGCACAAGACCAACAATAATTCCAAGGGTAGAATAGGTATCTGTTTGCAAATGTTTACCACTGGAGATGAGTACCAATGAGTTGTTTTTTTTACCGGCATTAATACAAATTGCACCTGCAATATAATTGATTACTGCAGTGGCCGCAACCAGCGCAATACCATAATCCAGTTGCTGAATGGCATGTGGATGAATTAAATTATTGATGGCTTCAAAAATGATAACAAATCCTGCAACTGTTATGAGCGTACCCTCAACAGCAGCTGAAAGAAATTCGGCTTTACCATGCCCGTAAGGATGATCTTTATCCTTGGGTTTAGCGCTTACATACAAGCTATAAACACCAATCAGTCCGGCCAAAACATTTACTGTACTTTCCAGTGCATCGGTTAAAATAGCAACAGATTGGGTAATATACCAGGCTATCAGTTTGGCAATAAATAATACAATCCCAATGAATGTAATTATTTTTTGAAGACGTAGATTTTGCCTGGCTGTTTGCAATGGATTTATTTTTGGGCGTAAATATACCAGCTATTTTTTGCTGCTGGTTATTAATAATGTGAATAACCTTTATTACGCTTTACAATTGGGGTAAGATGTACTTAAAAGTGTTTTGGTTTTATTGATCTTGCATGATTTGTAAGTTCAACCTTACTATTCTGTAAAACAACCAATCATCCAACTGTAAATTTTGATTTTGATGCTTTTTAAATCCGATAGCTATCGGATGCAATGACGTTCGTACATTTGCAAGCCTGTAAATATTGTTATTTGTTGCATTTAGGTATACTGTACAAGAGTGCGACGCCCATGAAGATGCACATAGTATTTATGCCGGGTTCCCAAAAAAATTGGAACAGGTAAAATGAAATAAAACACGCCCGTTTATTGCGGTGAAAAATATGATGGAACTAAGTAAGAATTTTATAGCAGCCGAAGCAGAAGCAAAGTGGTACCAGCATTGGCTGGACAAAGGATATTTTAACAGCACTCCCGATGAACGGGAGCCTTACAGCATTGTAATTCCTCCGCCAAATGTAACCGGTGTGTTGCATATGGGCCATTGCCTCAACAATACCATACAGGATATCCTCATTCGCCGGGCAAGAATGCAGGGTAAAAATGCCTGCTGGGTTCCGGGAACAGATCATGCAAGTATTGCTACAGAAGCCAAGGTGGTAGCTATGTTGCGGGAGAGGGGTATTTCAAAATCATCTTTAACAAGGGAGGAGTTTTTGGCTTACGCCTGGGAGTGGAAGGAGAAATATGGCGGCATTATTTTGCAGCAATTAAAAAAACTGGGTTGCAGTCTGGACTGGAACAGAACATCCTTTACCATGGATGAAGACTATTACAAAAGTGTAATAAAAGTTTTTATTGATTTGCACGAAAAAGAATTTATTTACCGGGGCAAAAGAATGGTAAACTGGGATCCGGCCAGCCAGACAGCCCTTAGTGATGAGGAAGTAATTTTTAAAGATGTTGATTCAAAACTATATTTTGTAACCTATAAATTAGTTAGTGATAAAGTCACCCCTTCAGGGGATGGGGGCAAGGGCAGGGGTGGTATTACCGTAGCCACCACACGTCCCGAAACTATTTTAGGTGATGTGGCAATTTGTGTACATCCAACAGATGAACGATACAGCCATTTAATTGGCAAAGAGGTGATTGTGCCAATCATCAACAGAAAAATTCCCATTATTGCTGACGAATATGTTACGCCGGAGTTTGGTACCGGTGCACTAAAAATAACACCCGCACACGACAAGAATGATAACATGCTGGGTATAAAACACCAGTTAAAGGCAATTGATACACTGGATGTAACCGGCAAATTTACCACAGCTGAATTAATGGAAGATAACCCTTCGGAATTGGTGTTATCCTACAATGGGATTGATCGTTTTGAACTTAGAAAAAAGATTGCAGATGACATTGCAGCACTTGGACAAATTGAAAAAATTGAAGATTACAAAGGGCAGATAGGAACCAGTGAAAGAACCGGTGCAGTTATTGAAAGCAAACTTTCTTTGCAATGGTTTATAGATATGCAAAAGTTTCTGGAAAAAAATCCAGCAACGCTGCAATCGGTACTGGGTGATACCATTGAATTTCATCCTGCCAAGGCAAAAAATACCTATAAACATTGGTTGGAAAATATCAAGGATTGGTGCATCAGCCGTCAACTTTGGTGGGGGCAGCAGATACCGGCATGGTATGATACACAAGGCAACTGCGTTGTAGCTGCAACTAAAGAAGAGGCATTAGAAAAATTTAATGCACAATTGATTCACCATTCACCATTGACCATTCACGAC
>JBBQEA010000227.1:0-8153 GCA_038320245.1 Chitinophagales bacterium
AAATGATGAATACAGGGTTACACAAAGAGCATCCTGGCCAGTTAGTTACTGCGTGGAGGCCCATCCAGCATTTATTCAGCATCATTTAGCTGCATTGTTACAAAATTTAGAAAAGCCCAACCTGCATGATGCCATCAAAAGAAATACTGTAAGGCTTTTACAACAAATTACCATTCCGGAAAATTATCATGGCCATGTAATGAATAGTTGCTTTAAGTATCTAGAAAACCCAACAGAAGCGGTTGCTATAAAAGCATTTTCATTAACCGTGTTGGGTAACTTAGCCAAACAATATCCTGAAATAATCGACGAAATAAAATTGCTGATTGAAGACCAGTTACCTCACCAAACAGCAGCTTTTAAAAGCAGGGCGAAAAAATTGATTAAGCAGTTTAAAAGTGGTTGAAAGTAGTTGAACTATTGTTGAGAATAGTTGAATTGGAGATTCATCTGGCGCCGGATTCTGTCCGGTGTCTACATGTTACTAATGCCTGTGATTCAGAAACTTCATCTGGCGCCGGACTCTGTCCGGTGTCTACACGTTACTCATGCCTGATTAAAAAATCTTCCGCCACACCTATTGAGTTCTATGTGCCACACACTTGAACGATTATCGAATCGATTATGCACTCGCTTTAACCTTTGGATGCCGGTAAAATTCTTTAAAGATCAACCGGAGGTTTTGATCGTATGTAAAATAATTATACAGCCAATTACTAAAAACGAAGAAGCGGTTCTTTACGCCCAAAATCAGCATCAGGTGCAATCCCATCCAAATCATCCAGGCAAAAAATCCACCAAAATGCAGTTTGGGTTTAGGCACATCCACCACTGCAAGGTTGCGGCCCACGGTGGCCATACTTCCGCTGTCTTTATAGGAAAATTGCTGCAGGTTTGTATCATCACGCTTCCTTTCCAGCCGACGAAAATTATTGGCCAGCATATCTGCCATCTGCATGGCAACCGGCGCTACTTGCGGATGTCCGTTTGGCCAGGCTCCCTGCTCCATGTACGCCACATCTCCGATAGCATACACACTATCGTAACCCTCTACCCTGCATTGGTGGTCTACCTTTATTCTGTTACCTCTTGCAATAAGGTCTTTATCAATACCTGCGGGCACATTACCCTTAATACCTGCAGCCCAAATTACCAGACGGCTTTCAATCACATCGCCATTTTGCAGCATTACCTTTTTACCGTCATACTCCTTTAGCAAGGCGTTGGTCATAACAGTTACACCCAGTTTTTCCAGGTATCTTCCAGATTGTTCGCTGGATGCTTCACTCATGTTGCCCAGCGTTTTGCCGGTACCTTCCAGCAGGTAAATTTTCATTTTGTCAAAGTCGAGCTCCGGGTAATCTTTTGGCAACTGAAAGCGTTTCATATCAGCAATGGCACCGCTCAATTCTACACCGGTGGGCCCACCACCCACTACCACAATCGTCATTAATTGCATCAGTTCTTCCGGCGTTTTTGCCGTAACCGCTTCTTCAAAATTCGTCAGCAAGCGGTGGCGTAGCTGTAAAGCTTCTACAGTGCTTTTCATTGGAAAAGCATTCGCCATTAAATCTGCATTGCCAAAAAAGTTGGTATCGGCACCGGTAGCAATTACCAGCGCATCGTAATCAAAAACGCCAATATCAGTCACCACTTTTTTTTGCTCCGTTTGTATTTGCTGCACTTCTGCCAGCCTTATTTTTACATTGTTGCTTTTTTGAAAAACTTTTCTCAATGGGAAAGAGATGTTGCTGGCATCCAACCCTGCTGTAGCCACCTGGTAAAATAGCGGCTGAAATTGGTGATAGTTAAACCGGTCTATTAAAGTAATATCAAAACCTGCCTTGTTGCTGAGTTTGCGTGCCAGCCTCAATCCGCCAAAGCCGCCGCCGAGTATAATGAGTTTCATGTTGTTTGTTTTTAAGATGGCACAAAGATATAGAGTTTTCAGTAATTATTGAAAATTAAGAAAATAAGATTTCACGCAAAGAAGCAAAAAAGCAAAGAAGCAAAGAGGTAATTATTGGGAAGTTGTCACAGCGTTAAGAAGGCGTGTATTTGAAATTCATCCTGCTGTAAGTGTAGAAAAGCGATTTACACTTTATTTAAAAGGGGTGTTTATAGGGTATAAAATAGTTGCTTATTGGGCATTCCGTTTGACCTCACCCCCAACCCCTCACCCAAGGAGAGGGGAGCTTGAGTCCAAAAATTCGAATCTTTATTCAATTGGCTATTTGTTGGCTAACAATGATGTATATAACCTGCACTGTATCTAAATACAAAAAACTGTAAACAACCATTCATCTTTTACGTCAGCAAAGAAAAAACGCCTAAACGCCTAAACGGCAAAAAAAACCTTATAGCCACATCATCAAAACATTTCAAAATATTCCTGCAATTACCAGCAACAAAACCTCGCTTTTTTCGTTCATCCCCATAAACCACCATCCCGTGAAAAAAGTACTGCTGATTTCTTTTATGTACCTGTGCGCTCACTATGCCTACTCACAAATTGCTGTTGCAGATGTTTCCGAAAAATTAGTGGAACAAAAAAATAATATCATTACCGATCAAACCATTCTTAAAATAGATAACCTCGGCCTAAAAATAAATACCGAATATCCCGAACTAAGGCCCACCATTTCCGCCGATGGCAACCTGTTGTTTTTCATCCGACAGGGCGATCCAAAGAATACCCGGGCCTACGAATTACCCAACTCCCAGGATATCTGGTTTAGCGAAAGAGACAGCACCGGCAAATGGAGCAAGGCAGTTCATCTTGGCTATCCGTTAAACACCTATTTTTTCAACGCCGTATTCTGGATTGCACCCGACAACAACAGCATCCTCATTCGCAATGCCTTCATCAACGGCGACTACGCAGGCAATGGCGTAAGCATGTGCTACCTTACTGAAAGAGGCTACTGGAGCAAGCCCGAAATGCTACAAATAAAAAACTTTAAAAAATACGATCAGGGCCGCCAAAACGGCGCCACCATGGCTAACAACGGACGTGCCCTGCTTTTTTACATGACACCCGAAGAACAAGGCCAAAACAACGATCTCTATGTAAGTTTTCCCGAACCCGATGGCAGCTGGACAGAACCAAAAAATTTCGGCAAAACCATCAACGGAAAAAACACCAACGAAACCACGCCCTACCTTGCACCCGACGGTGTAACCTTGTATTTCAGCAGCAACCGCCCCGGAGGTTTTGGCTACAACGATATATGGATGAGCCGTCGCCTCGATGATACCTGGCAAAAATGGAGTGAGCCCAAAAACCTGGGCGAGCCCATCAACACTCCTGAAATTGAATCCTTTTTTACCATGGATGCCGGCGGCGAATATGCCTACATGAGCACCGCCAACGACAGCTACGGCGAGAGCGATATTGTAAGAATAAAACTGCTGGAAAAAGAACGTCCCGACCCTGTAATTCTCGTGAGCGGCAACGTGTACAACAAAAAAACCAATCAGCCACTAAGCGCCAACCTTATTTACGAAACCCTGCCCGATGGCACTCTTGCAGGCACCGGCACAAGCAATGCAACCGACGGTGCTTTTAAGATGGTACTGCCCTACAATAAAAATTACAGCATCCATGCACAGGCCGATCATTTTTTTGCCATCAGCGAAAACTTCAACCTCGATAGTTTTGTAAAAGCCGGCTACAAAGAAATTCACAAAGACCTCTACCTGGTGCCCATCGAAATAGGTAGCGTGGTAAGGCTCAATAATGTATTCTTCGATTTCGACAAATGGAGCCTCCGTCCCGAAAGCTTTGTAGAGCTTGACCGGGTGGTAAAATTGCTACAGGAAAACCCCGCCATCGAAATAGAAATGAGTGCCCACACCGACAGCCGCGGCAGCGACGAGTACAACTTCCGCCTAAGCGACAATCGTGCAAGATCCGTAATGGAATACATCCTCTCCAAAGGCATTTCCACCACCCGAATCATCAGCCACGGCTACGGCGAAACCAAACCAATTGCCCCCGGCAACAACGAAGAAAACCACCAGCTAAACCGCCGCTGTGAGTTTACAATTTTAAAGAATTAAAGTTTTTTTTGGAGCCCGGCGAAGGAATAACTATTAGGCTTCATTGGCGTCGCACTCGTGTGCAGTAAATCTTTATTGGACTTTTATCGGCGTGATGGGTTGGAGAGATTGATTTTGTTTTCGTTGATGAGGTTTTTTGTCGAATTGAATTAATGCGTTATTTTTAAGATGCGGCGATACATTCTATGACTACAATGCTAAATTAAAATTCAGAAAATCATGAAATTTTATTTATCGATTTTTTATGCATTAATATTTCTTGCCTGTAATCAAAAAAAGTCGCACACAACCACACAACCAATTCCTAAAAACGTTACAGTGTTTAGTTTTGACTCAATTGCCAATATAGAGGCAAACGAAAAAAATAATCCTCCAAATTTTCTTAATGTAAAAAGCGACTTTAAAAAATCTGCCATTGGGTGGTATGTAAAGGGTTCAATTTCCTGCATTACAAGCATGTCTTCGTATAGAGATATTGTATTAGAGACTTTCTACTTTACTAAATCACACAAATTATTGGGTACAAGCCTGGACACACTTAAAGAATCAATTGGACCAAATGGTAATAATTTGTTTGAATTCAATGCAAACAAATTTCGAGAAGCTAACACTCTTAAAATTGTAGTTTTATCTGCATATAATGTATACTAATTCACAAAAGAAAATACAGACCATATTGTATTTGCTAGAAGACTTACTTTTGAACAATGGGCATTTTATGACTATCAACTTGGCTTGACAAATCCGACCTATGGCGAGATGAAACTTTTATTTGTTAACTTTTACTTTTATATGTTTTCAGCAGCGGTTGGGGGCGGACACAGTAATTAATTCCAGCCCCTTAGCAAGCCTATCTCTTCTGTGAAAGCGTGACGAAGGTTCTAAAACTTTGAGCTGACGTCGAAAAATATTATATTTGAGTTATGAAAACATTGACACTCAACATACCAGACTCTCTAGACGTAGATAATAGAGAACTTGCAATGCTTGTTTCGACCCGTCTTTATGAACAAGGTAAACTTTCTCTTGGACAAGCTGCAGAAGTTGCTGGCTTGACAAAGCGAACTTTTGCCGAATTGCTGAGTAGCTACGATGTTTCTATCTTCAATTATCCTGCATCAGATTTATCAAGGGATGTTACAAATGCATAAGACAATAATTTCCGATACCAGTTGCTTTATTATTTTAACGAATATCGGTGAATTTGACCTCTTACGTAAAGTGTACGGACAAATCGTAACAACTCTTGACATTGCAACCGAATATGGCGAAATACTTCCGGAATGGGTTGAGATAGCGACCGTAAAAGATAAGTACAGACAGAAACTTTTAGAAATGCAAATTGACAGAGGCGAATCAAGTGCAATAGCATTAGCTCTTGAAACTCCAGATAGCACAATTATTTTAGACGACTATAAAGCTAGAAAAATTGCAGACCAATTAGGCCTAATTTTTACAGGCACTATTGGTGTAATTATCAAAGCTAAACTCAATGGAATAATTCCATCTATAAAGCCTATTCTTGAAAAGATAAAGCAAACAGACTTTCGTTTGTCGGATGATATAGAATTACAAGCATTAAAGGAAGCTAGAGAATAGGTGCTTCAACAAAGCTGTCAGCATCAGTTACGGCAGGATAAACATCGCTGAACTTTCGTTTGTTAATTTTTACTTTTTTATCTTTATTCAGCAGCGGTTGTGGTCGGACACAGCAATGAATTCCCTGCCTGCAGCAATACTCGAACGTTGGGTGAAATGGCAACTAAATTACTTTCATTTTGAAAATAAAATAGAAATTAATGATCTTAGCATTCTTCTAAATCACCAGGAAATGAAAGTAGGTACAACTAATTTTAATACTATTGTGGAGACTATATATGGTTTGCCACTGGAAGATAAAATGGAACTTATTACATTATTGGAACATAATGTTTCCGATTCTCGCCGAGAAGAAATCGCAGAGAATTATAAAAAATCTACAATAGAAAAAAGGGCTGGCAAATTGAAATTTTCCTCGAAGGTTAGCGAACTTAAAAAAATGCTTTAATGGAAGTTTCATTTAGTAGTTCATTCAAAAAAGCTTTCAAGAAACGAATCAAGTCAACAGAATCGGAACCAGATTTTTGGCTCAGACTTGATTTGTTTATAACTGATCCATTTACTCTAAAATTAAAGACCCATAAACTTTCTGGGAAATTAAAAGACCTTTGGAGTTTTTCACTCGATTACGACTTCACCCAACAATGCATTTCCAAAAGTTAGGGCTGGACATTGCAACAACATCAGCTGCAAGTTAACTGTCAGCATCGGTTTCCGCAGGACATACATCTTTGGGCTTTTGTTTTTTATCTTTTACATTTATATCTATCAGCGGTTGAAGGCCGCACATAGCAATAAATTCAATAGCAATCAGCTTTCTGCCTGCAGCAATATCCGTCCGTTTGCTAAAATGGCTTTGGACAACTTTCTACTTTATGATTTTGTATATTTGTTTAATGACTTTAGATACTATTAAAATAGAATCAATTAAAGATTACTTCAAAACCCGTCCTGTTTTGAAAGCATATTTATTTGGATCTTATGTTAAGGGAATTGCGGATAGTACAAGCGATATAGATATTTTAGTTGATTTAGATTACAGTCAAAAAATAGGACTACAGTTTATTCAAATGAAACTTGATCTCGAAAAGCTATTGAACAAAGAAGTGGATCTGGTTTCTTCAAATGGGATGTCAAAATATTTTAAACCTCTTGTTGACATGGAAAAGCGTTTAATATATGAAAAGTGAATCAGGAGATAAAATCAGGTTGCAACATATTCTTGATGCAATTGAAGAAATTCATAACTATTTAATTTCCGCAGACCTTTCTATATTTCTCGAAAACTCAATGATGCGATTTGCATGTATAAAGCAAATGGAAATAATTGGCGAAGCTAGCAATCATTTATCTATAGAATTAAAATCTAAATTTTCAGAGATTGAATGGGTTCAAATAGTTGGAATGCGGAATGTATTTACCCACGAATACTTTGGCATTGACACCAGTTTAGTTTGGGAAATTATTAAAAATGATATTCCGGAATTAGAAGAAAAAATTGGCACTATTTTAAAGTCATTAAAGTAGCCACTTCAGAAAATCTTGAGTTTTGTAAAAGCATGGCAAACCGTTGTGATTGGTATCCTGTACAATCAATAATCGCAGAGAAACATTACAAAAACTCCTTCCAAAATTGCTTGGCAAATTTGCAAAAGGCAATCTACAAAATGTACTTGAAATTTTCTAACGATTAACGGCCGGCAACTATAAAAAGTATCCTGCAAGGCAGGGCGTCAACAGCAATGAATACACTGCTTCCATAATACCCAAACTTTGTGTGAAAACCTTTTAGAGCATCCTTTTCTAAACCCATCTCTTAAAATGACAGTTCTACAAATACCCTTTCGTTGAGTATCTTTGACTGATTGTAGAAGAGCATGGAATTTAAAATTTTAGACATAGACTTAATAGAGCAATACAAAGAAGCAGTAGGGCAGTCTCCCCTATTACTATTGGATGAACTTCAAAAAAATCATACACTGGTAGACTATTTTAAATTTTATAACGCTGTGTCATCTGTTTACTCTTCAAAAATTGAAGGTGAAAATATTGACTTCGACAGTTTCTTTAAACATAAATTTTTAAACGTACCATATCAACCGGATTATACTAAAAAAACGGACGACCTCTACCTTGCTTATGAGTTTATTTATACAAACACTTTAAACTTTGAAAATCTCCGTAAGGCACATTCATTGTTAAGCTCAAACTTATTACCAAAGTCTCAGCAGGGCACAATAAGAAATAATCCAATGTTTGTTATAAACAGCGATGATAGAATAGAATATGTTGCTGCAGATGCTGAGATGGCTGAAGCAGAATTATTGAAATTGTTCGCTGATATTGAAACGCTCCAAAATAAGCAATTAAATGAGTTTGAATCCTTTTATTTTGCAGCCCTTATTCATTTAGTATTTGTAAAAATTCACCCTTTTCAAGATGGCAACGGAAGAACTGCAAGACTTATAGAAAAATGGTTTTTAATTGAGTCA
>JBBQEA010000228.1:0-8152 GCA_038320245.1 Chitinophagales bacterium
CATTTTCATTAAGTTTACCTTGTAAAGAACTTTTGACAATTTCATAAAATTTATCGAAATTCGTTTTGATGTTGTGCATTGTAAGTAATTGATGTTCAAACTATTACAAGCAAAAACCATACTAAACTATGGCTGCACAACATCTTTTTTTAATTTATTTTCTAACCGCACAAGAGGTTATTTTATATTATAACAACGGGTTGAAACCCGTTGTTATAATATTGACCGAGGCTACGCCTCTTTGCTCTGAATTGCGGATAGTCATTAATACTTTAGAATAATTATTTTTTGGCGGGCAACCTTTTTGTGCTTGTGTTAGAGTCTAGTTGCTTTTTTTGATAAAAATAACAACAAAAATCAAGGCCAACACCAGCCGTCGTTTGCGAACAAAATACTCAATTTTACTTTTTCTTATCTACCGCTTAATTTATTCCTCCTCTTCCTCCAGTTCATGCAATGCCACTGCCAGATTGTTATCTTTTACAAAATTACACCAATGGCATTCTGGCTTGCCACAGCCTGTATAAAAATCACGGGCCTGAATTCTATTCCAGGTGGTTTGTATCTGCTGCTTTACGGTTTCAATATCTGCAGGTGTAATTACTATTTTCTCTTTGCGGTATTGCTTGTTTTTATCAGGCTCCACATAGTCAAATTCGGTGCTGATAACATTCCAGTTTTTTTGCTCATAGTTATCTACCAGAATTTTATAAAATACCGCCTGCCTCCAATAGCCGCCACCCTGTGGATCTTTCTCATTGGGGGCTTTCATTTTTACCATTGCTTTATCAATATCTCCACTTTTATAATCTACCACATTTACACTGTTACCATCAAACTCCAGTTTATCCAATTTGCCTTTTAAAGGCACTTCGCCCAACATTACGCCACGTATATTTCTTTCAACCGCCACCACTTTATTCCAGCTGTTTACGTATTTGTTATAGTAAGCCGTAAGCACGGTGTGGCCATATTCCAATCGTCTGTCATAAGCTTCTTTGGTAAAATTTTCTCTGTGCCGTTGTAGGTACCAGTTAAAGTCTTTTATCACTTCTTCAACCGGGGCAAAATCTTCCTGTTTGCCATCCTGCATATTGCGGAATAATTTTTCCAACGCATGGTGTATGGCGCTACCAAATTCTGTCGCTTCGCTTTTACCAGT
The DNA here is from genome assembly GCA_038320245.1 of Chitinophagales bacterium. Classification (GTDB taxonomy): domain Bacteria; phylum Bacteroidota; class Bacteroidia; order Chitinophagales; family Chitinophagaceae; genus Ferruginibacter. Next base: position 1,163 of record JBBQEA010000228.1, read on the forward strand.
TGGTATGCGAATTAAATTTTTGTAATAAAATCCCAGCGGACAATCAAGGTAATTATTCAACGCTGTTACATTCATTACAAATTTGCTGAGAATGCTATCCACAAAATCTGCTTCTGCAGTTGCTATTTCCGGCGCAGCGGCAGTGTATTGGAGTATTTCGTATTCCATCAACTCTTGTACCGGTAGGGTCACCGATTGAATTTGAATTGGATGCTCCTGCAAAATTTCGGCTATAAACATCGACGGCTCCAGTTCTTTGCCATCATTTTTAAATTTGGCAAAAGACATGTGTAAATACTTTTCAGCCCTTGTAATGGCTACATAAAATAAACGGCGCAGTTCCTCCATATCGGAAGATGCAGGGTGTGAAGAAAACATGGTGTCAGGTAGTTTGTAACCACCGGAAGGTTTGCGTTTTTTCTCCCAGAAAGATGCATTTACGCCTGCAAAAAATACATACTCAAACTCAAGCCCTTTGCTGCCATGTGCGGTTAATAGGTTTACACCTTTCTCGTTTCCGGCAATTTGCACCATGGGTAGTTCCAGCCCTTCGTGTTGCATAACATCAATGACGTCTACAAAATCTTTCAGCTCCATAAATGGGTTGCGGACTGTTTCCGTTTTGATAAAATCAAACAGTGCTGTTAACAGTTGCAACAGTTCAATTTTTTTATCACTGCCCATAATGTAAGGTAACACAGCAGCCTCCTGAATTACCTGGCTAAACAATTGTTGCAGCGTAACATTACTTACGGCTGCAATTAATTGTTCAAGCGTGGCGCTTATTTTTTTAAGGCCTGTATGCAGTCCGGTATCAAATAAAGTTTTAGCGGGTGTGTTGGCTTTGTCGCTGAGTAATTTACGAATTGAAGTTCCTGGATCTTTGTATTTGGCCTGGTTGGCTTCTACCGTAATTTTGGCAATTTCAATCGGCGGGATTTTATAAAAATCATAATGCAGAATTTCAAATAAAATTTCATCACCTCCGTAAGGCGTATCATGCTCCGCATGCAGGTAGCGCATTAGCTGAATAAGTTTTTTTACAAAGGCATCCGCCAAAATATTGATGTTTCGCTTGCTGTAAACAGGGGTATTTTTGAGCCGAAAATACTGGGCTAATTCACTGCCGTACTTGTTTTCCTTATAAATAACAGCAATTTTTCCGGGGGCAATATTATTTGCAACCAATGCAGCAACCTGGTTACTGATGGCTGCCATTTCATCTTTGGCAGAAACATATTCCGTGATGGTTGGCGAAATATTGATGCTCTTTTTTTCTTCGTTGGCTGCAATTAATTCTTTTGAAAGACCAGGAATTTTTTTCACCAGTCTTTCATTATTATTATTGATGAGTGTTTTGGCAATGTCTAAAATGGGTTGGGTACTACGGTAGTTTTCTGTAAGAACCACCGTAATTAAATCCTGGCTATAAGCAGTTGCAAATTCCAACATGTTCTCTACATTGGCGCCCTGAAAGCGGTAGATACTTTGATCATCGTCACCCACCACAAAAACATTGGGTTTATCCCAATAGCTGATCAATAAATCAACAATTTTATTTTGTGTGCCACTGGTATCCTGGTATTCATCTACCAATATGTATTGAAATTTTTCGTAGTAAAAAGCCAGCACTTCGGGATGGTCTTTAAATACCTGTATTACCCAGTTAATCATGTCATCAAAATCGTAGCGGTTTTTGCTACGCATCAGTTGCTGGTAATTGTCAAATTCATTTACTGCTGCCCTTAATTTTTCTGTCTTTTCTGTTTCTTCTGCAATTTTATCGGTACGTATATCTCCTTTCTTAAATTCTTTGGTAGCCCTTTTCGTTATGTACTCTTCCCGTAACGGCAGGTCAGCTATGTACTCATCAATTTTTTCATTGATGAAGGCTGGCGTCCAGCCTTCTCTTTTCATTGTAGAGAAAAGATTTTTTAAATTGTTGATTTCAAAATACACGTCGCCCCTGTATCTTTTTAGTGGATGATTTTTAGGGAACTGATCAATAAGAATTTTAAACAGCAGTATGTTTTCCAGCTCAGAAATAGGATCGAGTGCCGTTTTTTCAAACAGCGATAAATTATCCTGAATTACATCATTGCAAAATGCATGAAACGTGTAGATGTTTACTTTATAGGCATCGGCGCCAATAAATTGTTGTAACCGTTTACGCATGGCAATAGTGCCGGCATCGGTGTAAGTAAGACAAAGAATATTTTCCGGCAGCGCATCTGTATCCAATAAAATTTTACCAATTCTGGCCGCCAGTATTTGTGTTTTTCCAGTGCCCGGGCCTGCAATTACCATTACCGGACCTTCAATGGTTTCCACTGCTACCCGTTGTTGTGGGTTGAGTTTTTGATAGGCTTCATTAAATTTTTTTGCTAAAATAGTACTGTAGGTAGACATGCTCCAAAGATAAAGCCAAACGGCTCCAGAAAAAATTGGTGATAAGGCTGACTTTTTAAGATATGTTATCACTTTGTACGTTTTCGTTAAACAAAATGACCGCAGGCATGTTGTAGCAATAAAATAATTATGAGCAAAACATACAGCCTTAAAACAGTACAAACCATCCCCGTGAGTCTTGATGCGGCCTGGGATTTTTTCAGCAGCCCCAAAAATTTAAAAGAGATTACGCCTGATAATCTTGGATTCACCATTTTATCAAAATACCACGGTGATAAAATGTACCCCGGTCAAATTATTGAATATAAAGTAAGTCCTGTATTGGGCATCCCCATTTATTGGATGACAGAAATTACCCATGTGGATGATAAAAAATATTTTGTAGATGAACAGCGCTTTGGGCCATACAGTTTGTGGCATCACCAGCATCATTTTAAAGCAGTGCCCGGTGGTGTTGAAATGACGGACATCGTTCACTACAAATTACCTTTCTGGATTTTAGGAGATATTGCCAATACTTTGTTTGTAAACAAGCAATTGCAGGGAATTTTTGATTATCGCTTTAAGAAAGTAGAAGATATGTTTGGGAAGAAAGGCTAGAGAGGCTAGAGAGGTTGAATGTTGTTGAAGATGGTTGAATGTTGTTGAAGATGGTTGAATGTTGTTGACAGTGGTTGAATGTTGTTGAATGTTGTTGAAAGCTGGTTGTTGATTATTACTATAGTTTAGATATTTTTAACATTCATCTCCAAACCGAGAAGGTAAAATAGACGTTTCTATAAAAAAGTCCCGTTTATCAATATTTTATGTAAAACTGGTTAAAACAACAAAGGGGTAATTGAATACCCCTTTGTTTATTTTTATAATATTTTATGAAAATTACCCCGGCATACGGGTTATGTATTTTTCCATTTGCTTTATTTGATCAGCAATTTGCGGAGTGGTAGGTTTTAATCCCTTTGCCTTTTTAAAATATTCTTTTCCAGCCCTGAATTCTCTTTTATTAATCATGATGCTGGAAAGCTGTAAGTAAGCAGCAGCCTGGTTTTCTTTATCCGGCAATCCAGACCTGATAGCACCACGGATATAACTTTCAGCTTCTTTTAAATTCCCTTTTTGCATGGCCAGCATACCTAATTGAAGTTTATTGGAACCTTCGGCCTGCTTCATCTGATCAGCCATTAATCCTCCGCCACTCATTAAATCCTGGCTTTTTTTAAGGTTCGTTTCTGCACTTTCAAAATTCTCATTGGCCATATCTAAATTACCCTTAACGGTATAATATACGGATCTGATGGGCTTTATCAGCAACGCAGGAAACCAGATAGAATCAATCACTTTTTTAGCGCCTTCCATATCGCCGGTCTCCATACATTCCTGTATAAGCCGCATGGGGCCTAATATAAAATGCCCTACTATTAATATCAATGCCACCAGGTACAGTACAAAAGAAGGCCAAAAGCCTGCCTGAATATTTGTAAATATTGCCAATGCCAACAGCCCGATTCCTATCCAGAGACGGTACCTGATAATCGTATTCAACCACTTCATACTCAAAAAATTTTAGGATGGCAAAGATAGGGTTAAGAAATGTACGAATTGCCAACGCTGTAACAGGAATGCAACAGCAGCAATAATGAGTGTTGGATGTTATAGCGTAGTTCCTTACTTTTGCAGCCGCCAATTCGGGTTCATTCATTGAATTCATTGTGTGGCACGGTTTCGTAGTTCAATGGATAGAATAGAAGTTTCCTAAACTTTAGATGCAGGTTCGATTCCTGCCGAGACCACAAATTATTTTTAAAACCCTTGTATATCAGGGGTTTTGTTGTTTTAGTTTCTTCCAGAAAAAGTAACATATAATCAGATGGAAGTAAATAGTACGGTAGAACTGCATTCATTCTAACAACTTGTTTGTACAAATTTTGAATTAGCTATTTACAGGGGCTACATCAACAAGGATTATCTAATGATAAAATATTGGCATTTAAAAATTCACTTTTGAGATAGTTGTTCTAGCCCATTAAAATACAATTCGTGGGATTTTGAATTTGCCTATGAGTGCAAAAAATACCTTCAAGCCTATCAAATCATTATTAACCAACGAACTTTACATACATTGATATAAGCGAATTTTAAAAGCAACAGTATGAAAAAAGTATTCGCAATCGGTGATATTCACGGCGGGCTCAAAGCTTTGAAACAAGTGCTGGAAAAAGCGGCTGTATCTGCAAATGACACATTGATCTTTTTGGGTGATTATGTTGATGGTTGGAGCGAATCGGCACAGGTGCTGGAATTTGTGATCAACCTCTCTAAACAACAGCATTGTATTTTTATAAAAGGCAACCACGATGTTTGGTGTGAAGATTGGCTGCGGACAGGGTTTACCGATAAAACCTGGCTTGTGCATGGTGGTAAAGAAACCATAAAAAGTTATGCCAATATAGACGCTGTTACCAAACAAAATCACCTCCAATTTTTTGAACAAATGCCGTATTATTTTATCGATGAACAGAACAGGTTATTCATTCATGCAGGCTTTACGGCTATGCAAGGCCCAAAAGCAGCATTACATGCCGCTGATTTTTGTTGGGACAGAACCTTATGGGAGCTGGCGCTGACAATGGATAAAGGCATCAAAAAAACCTCTTTGTTATTTCCCAAACGCCTTAAACTTTTTGATGAAATTTATATTGGGCATACGCCCACGCTTTATTATGATGTAGAGGTGCCCATGCAAGGTTGCAATGTATGGAATATAGATACAGGGGCCGCCTTCACCGGCAGGCTAAGCATTATGGATATTGATACCAAACAATTCTGGCAAAGTGATGTGGTTAAAAGTTTATATCCCGGAGAAATGGGAAGGAACAAAAATTAGTCATCCTGCTTAAATAGATTCCCCTTCTACCAACATGCTCTCGATAGTAAGTTCCTGTGTAAAAGTACTGCCGGCAATACAGGCCATCATGCTGATAAAAGCAAGCTTACCCAATTTATAACCACTGGTTTCAACATAAGTAATTTCAGGGTAATACAATTTTGGAATAAAGCCGTTACTGATGGCGATTACAGCAATATCGTCGGGTATTTTTAGTTTTGCTTTTTGTATAGCTTTCATAGCGCCAACCAGTATTTCGTCGCTCATACAAAAAACAGTATCCGCATGTTGTTTAATTGCGTCAGCTGTAAATTCTTCAGCTTCCAGGGTACTGTTTGCATGGAAATAGGTTGTCTTTATAGTATCATCAATTTTATTTTTAAAAGCCTCCAGCCTTTTTTTGGTGATAGAAAGATTGGGTTTGCCAAAAATGGCCCAAACTTTTTTCTTCGTTTTTTCATTGATTTTATTTGCTGCAAGGGTGGCTGATAATACATCGGCTACACATACTTTATTAATACCTTGCACATCCGGTACAAGATCAAAAAAAATAACAGGGATATCCAGGTCTTTAAATTTTGTAAATGCATCCATATTAATTGTCTGGGATGAAAGGCAGGTGAATAAGCCGCTCACCCTGTTCTGTCTGCAGAGTTTAAGATTTTGCATTTCAATAGCCGGGTCATCTCCCGATTGTAAAATTATCAGGCTGTAATTATTCTTCCTGCTTTCTTCCTCTACAGAAGAAATAAACGAATCATAAAAAAAATTGGACACGGTTGGTACAATCAAACCAAACAGGTTGCTTTTGCTGGTACGTAGCTGTATGGCGTTTGAATTGGGTTCATAATCCAATGCGGTAGCCAGTTCATTTACCCGTTGTTTTGTTTTTTCAGAAATATCCGGGTGGTTTTTTAAAGCCCGTGATATAGTTGAAATACTCAACCCAAGCATTTCGGAGATTTTTTTTAAAGTAGTGTTGGTCATAAATTAGGTAGCAAGGTAAATACTTTTTCACAACAAACCGTTTCGCAAACGTTTGTTATGCATACAGTTGTTAAAATATAGTTTTGTAAAGGTTTGTTAATTAATTTCAACCTCTAAATAAAATAATGTTAGCTTCATGCAGCAAATTGATAAAATAGTATTACTTATCTAGTATATAGGTTATTTATTTGCTGTTATTCATTCATTACCACACAAAAAACTTAACGATTATGCACCTTGCTTTGATGAGAAAAGCTGCCATGCTTTTTATGGCCATTATTGGGTTTACTACAGCATCGCTGGCCCAAACAGTTACCGGACAGGTAACAGACACAAAAGGGGAACCACTTCCCGGCGTTACAGTTTCCGTAAGAGGAACTAAAAATGCCACCGCCACCAACGACAAAGGAATTTACACTTTAAACAATGTAGCTGCAGATGCTGTGCTGGTATTTACTGGTACAGGTGTTGTAAAACTACAGGAGGGTGTAAATGGCAAAGGAACCGTAAACGCATCGGTGGAAACAAGCGTAGGTAACCTTAACGAAGTTGTTGTTACGGGTTATGGTACCTCCAGAAGAAAAGATCTTACAGGTGCAATTGCTACTGTACAGGCAAAAGATTTTAATAAGGGCACCTACACATCTGCCGATCAACTTATACAAGGTAAAGTAGCAGGTGTACAAGTGATTAATAATACAGGTGCGCCA
>JBBQEA010000229.1:0-8082 GCA_038320245.1 Chitinophagales bacterium
AGACGTTGCGCCGCACAAGGTGAAGAAAGATTTATTCAAATCGCCGGGGCAAATCTCTGCCAGTTTCTTTCCCAAATCAGCCCTCACTTTTGTAACGCAGCTCGGCGTAACATATGCCACTTGCTGCATTTGCTTCACCACAGCTTCGGTGATTCGTTGGTTACCGTGGCCGATGTTCATATTGATCAATCCGCTGGAAAAATCAATGATTCGATTGCCATCGTAGTCATACAAATACACGCCCTCTGCATATTTCACAGCAATAGGGTTGGTACCTTTTTGTTTGCTCCAGCTAAACAGGGTATAGTCCTGTGCATCGTTAATTATTTCCTGTGCTTCTGATAGTGTTTGTGTTTGCATAAATTTTATTTTGCTCCTATCTCCTGAAAAAGGAAACAGGAAGATGAACTTATTTTTTTATAACCGGCATTTGTTTTTTATGGCATCATCGTTGTGTCAGCCGATAGCTATCGGCTCTCTTGTACTTGTATATCATTGTGCAACTTTACACGCCAATTTTTTTTATCCTTAATGATTTTCAAAAGCTATTTCTTAAATCCAATCCTTTCCCGCTCTTTCCATTGTTCCTTTTCAATTTTCTCATCCATTTTTTCATCCATTAAGTTTTCTATAGCATCGTAAATCGCTGACAGTTGCACATCATGCTCGCCAATCCGTTCAAAAACCTTTTTGATCTGTTCGGCAATTTTTTTATTACTGTGCAACAGTTTTCTTGTTTCCACGAAAGTCCTCATAATAGCGATGTTCATTTCAATTGCTTTGGGAGAATTGATAACACCACTAAGCATTGCAACGCCTTGTTCAGTAAAGGCAAAAGGAGCATATCGTAAGCCCATTTTATCAGAATTGGAGGTCACAAATTGTGACCTCCAATTCTCAAATTCTTTCTTATTCAATTGAAACATAAAATCTTTCGGAAACCGTTTGATGTTTCGTTTTACTCCCTGATTTAAAACTTTGGTTTCTACACCATATAATTCTGCCAAGTCTCTGTCCAGCATAACTTTCTGGCTACGGAGATTGTAAATTTTCCTGATGATTGTTTCATCGGGAGTTATTTTCACAATTGCTCTTTTCTCCTTTGCCATAGCAAATAATTACCAATTATTGAAACTTGAGGTCACAAATTGTGATCGCAAGAAGTATATCTGATAAATGATGCTCGTATATAATTGGGCAACTTTATATACCAATTACATATTCCACCCATTTTGTTTCGTTTTCTACGGCTATTTTTTAAATCCAATCCTTTCACGCTCTTTCCATTGTTCCTTTTCAGTTTTCTCATCCATCTTCTCATCGAGCAGGTTTTCTATTGCATCATGTATTGAACCAAGTTGCACATCATGTTCACCCAGCCTGTCTTCAATCATTGTAAGTTTCTGTGCAATTTCAGAATATCCAGTGGCCATCTTTTTCAACTCGATAAATGCCCTCACTACAGCAATACTCATTTTTACTGCACGCTCACTTCTTAAAACGCTTGCCAGCATAGTAACGCCGTGTTCAGTAAAGGCATAGGGCGGGGAGCTTATTTTCCGTTTTTTCTGGGATGATGTCACAATTTGTGACATCATGTTTTTACTTTGGCCAACTCCAACAGTACGTTCCGATGATGTCACAATTTGTGATATCATACTTTTCCATTCTACTTGCTTAAGTTGAAACATAAAGTCTTCAGGAAACCTGCTAATATTACGTTTCACCGATTGGTTAAATATTCTGGTTTCCACACCATATAATGACGCCAAATCAAAATCCAGCATCACTTTCTGCCCACGAAAAACATAAATTTTTCTAATAATTGTTTCGTCAGGGATGATATTAGTAACAGCTTTTTTTGCTTTTGCCATTTTAGTTTTTATTATATCTTACTAAGCAAGCGGACACAAATTGTGACCGCATAATTTATTTTCAATGCCATAATTTGTAGCCTTAAAAACTTTAGGTTTACAATTGACACCTCAAGTTATATACGTATATGCTCAATAAAGCTAAAAAAGTACAAGTGAGTCCCGAGGCAGCACGCAGGCCTAACTCGGGATCGAGATGACTCCCGAAAAAAATCAGGACGGGCCCACGATGTTTAATATTTGTACAAAAGCCAAATACAAAAAATCAACGCCAATAATACAAAGAACTAAAATTAAATGGGTCTGAAGTTTCCAGTTGTATCAATAGGTTTATGGAGGTCCTTTAACTCATCCAGTTTACCCCTGCCTCCGCATTCCACTTGGTAGTACTCTTCTTCAACTTAGTCCAAAACTCAATAGAACTTTTACCCGTAATATCACCTACGCCAAACTTACTTTCATTCCAGCCACCAAAACTAAATGGCTCTCTTGGTACCGGCACACCAACGTTAACACCAATCATACCAGCGCTTGCTTTATCAATAATGTACCGTGCCATTGCGCCGCTTTGTGTAAACACACTGGCTGCATTACCATAAGGATTGGCGTTTTCTATTGCCAATGCTTCATCCACAGTATTGGTGCGCATGATGGAGATTACGGGGCCAAAAATTTCCTCCGTCGCCACACTCATTTGCGGCGTTACATAATCGATTACTGTAGGGCCAATATAAGTTCCGTTTTCTTTTCCGGTCACTTTTGAATTTCTACCATCTACCAATATTTTTGCACCATCTTTTTCAGCTTCACTAATAAATCGCTCAATCCTTTCCTGCGATGCTTTATTAATTACAGCACCCAGATTTTCTCCCGGTACAATCTTCCTTGCCTCTTCACAAATTTTTTCAACAATGGCATCCACATTGCCCACTCCAATCATGGCGCTTGCGGCCATACAACGCTGGCCTGCACAGCCACTCATACTTGCCGCAACATTTTGTGCTGTCATGCCCGGGATTGCATCGGGCAAAACCATTAAATGATTTTTTGCACCACCCAATGCAAGACAACGTTTATAATTAGAGGTTGCTCTTTGATAAACAATCTTAGCAACTTTGGTGCTGCCAACAAAAGATACCGCTTCAATCTTTGGATGATCGCAAATGGCTTCCACGATTTCAACATCTCCGTGTACGATAGTAAACACACCATCGGGCAAGCCAGCTTCTTTTAATAACTCGGCCAAACGTCCGCAACACAAAGGCACTTTTTCTGATGGCTTAATGATCATACAATTACCCAAAGCAATGGCATTGGGCAAAGTCCAGTTAGGCACCATCGCTGGAAAATTAAATGGCACGATGGATGCCACCACACCAAGTGCAACATGCTCTGTACGGCACTCTACTCCCCTGCTTACTTCCAATACTTCGCCGGTAACTAATTGGGGCAATGAGGTAGCAAATTCTGTCAATTCTATACATTTTTCTATTTCGGCAACCGACTCTCCATAGGTTTTACCATTTTCTTCGCTGCACAATTCTGCCAGTTCTTTTAAATGTTTTTCCAGCAAAGTTTTATAGCGGAAAAACACCTGCACTCTTTCTTTTATAGGGGTTTTACTCCAGGCAGGAAATGCCCTGGCAGCAGCTTCTACTGCAACATTTAAATCTTCTTTTGTGGACATTGGAACTGTTGATAATAAGGTGCCATCAATGGGAGAAATTACCTCCATGGTTTTGCTGGTTGCCGGGGTAACAAATGCTCCATTGATAAAATTTTGAATAGGTGCGTATTTCATAAATAAGTTTTAACTATAGATTTTGCAGAAATAAGAGTGAAAATTATAAATATTTTATTTTAAAAACAAAATAATAATAATTTTTTATTTTAAAGTTGCATATTTGTCCTGCAATTTTTATGGCTAACAACACTTTTACACTAGATGATCTGGATTTTGCGATCCTATCTTTTTTACAAAAAGATGGGCGGATGTCTTTTACAGTTATTGCAGAAAAATTAAAAGTTTCTATCGGTACTGTACGTACAAGATTTAATAAATTGATTGATGAAGGCACGGTTAATATCATTGGGCGGGTTGATCCGGATAAGGTAGGCTTTAAATCTTATGCCCATATTGCTGTGTTTGTAAGGCCGGCTACACTAAAAGAAACAGTTGCGCAAAGTATTGCCCAACTGCCGGAAGTAAGTTTTTTGGCAATGACCTCCGGCGATTACGATTTAGAGGTTGACGTTATGTGCCGGGATAATAATCACCTGGTAACCTTTGTAAATGAGCTTTCCGAAATTAACGGAGTAAATCAAACCAAAACCACCATTTATCTTAAAGTTTATAAATATGCACAACCCGATTTACACTTGTTGAAATGATTAGAAAAGCTACCATTCAGGATATTAATTTTTTTTATGAACTGTATATGCATCCTGCTGTAAATCCTTACCTATTGTATGACCCAATGGATATTGCAACCTTCAGCCCAATTTTTAAAGACCTGGTGCAAAAAGAGTTGATTTATATTTATTTCAACGAAGAAGAGTTGCCGGCTGGTATGTTTAAATTGGTACCTCATACTTATCGTTCAGCCCATATTGTTTACCTGGGTGGTGTTGCAGTTCATCCAAAATGGGCTGGCAAAGGATATGGCTTTTTAATGATGAAAGCAATTATTGACTACGCAAAAGAACAAAGCTTTTTACGCATTGAATTAAGTGTAGCTGTACTAAATTTAAAAGCCATCAGGCTTTATGAAAAAGTGGGATTTGAAAAAGAAGGCACCCTAAAAAAATACACATATCTCAAAGAAAAAGATACATTTATCGATGAGATAATGATGGCTTACATTGTGTAACTAGAATATCATTTTATCACTTCAGTAATCACCTTGCCAATACAGCCGCTCGGCATTTGTATTTGTAGCATTGCTGCAATGGTTGCAGCAACATCTGTCATATAAGTTTCCCTGTTTGTTTTACCCTGCTTAACATTGCAGCCATAAAATAGCAAAGGAATATGTGCATCGTATGGATTCCATAATCCATGTGTTGTTCCTTTTGTACCCCCATCGAAATATCCGGGTGTAAATACAAACTGTATATCGCCGCTTCTGCTTGGGGTATACCCATTTATCATCATTTTTTTTTGCGGTTCCGGAAAAGTAGCTTCTGATATTTTTTCCAACTCTACAGCATTTGCGATATATGGTTCCTTTTTTAATTCAGCGATAATAAAAGAAGTGACGTCTTTACGCTTATTGAGAGAGATATCTCCAAGGTAAATCTGGTAATTCATTATGGTGGTAACAGCTTTTTTAACACCAAATTTATCCTGTACCGATTGATTCATTTTTTTTAATAAACCAGCATCATCTACCACACCAGCGGGTATACCGTGTTGGTTCAAAAACGCAGGAACATGCGCCACACCATGATCGGCTGTTAAGAAAAACAAATAATTGTCTTTTCCTATCGCCTTATCAAGGTATTGTAAAAAATCAGCAATGTCTTTGTCCAATCTTAGATAGGTATCTTCAATTTCTATTGAATTTGGACCAAACGTATGGCCAATGTAATCGGTTGAAGAGATACTAACCGTTAAAAAATCGGGAACCGAATTATTACCCAATTGCTCATTTTTTACAACTGCCTTTGCAAAATCAAAAGTAAAAGTATTGGCAAATGGTGTTGTTTTAAAAGCTTCGAATTTATTTGTTTTTATATTTTCAAGTTGATGCGGAAATACTACGCCTGTCTCCCCCATAATATTTCCTTCAAAGGGAACATCATCTTCTGTACTTTGTATGTAAAGCGATTTGGCAGTATCAAGGTTCCAACTTTTACTCATGTATTTTGCTGGAAAATCATTGGCGTTAAAATCATTAACCCATACTGGTAACTCTTTCATGTAATAAGTGCTGGTTATCCATTTGCCCTCTGCTCCATCGTACCAATAAGCAGCATTGGCGCTATGGCCGCCAGGCAAAATTGCTCCCCTGTCTTTGAGGGCGATACCAATTACCTTACTTTTAAAATTTGTGGCTAGTCTAAGTTCATCAGTTACGGTAGTAGCCCATAAATTTTTAGGACTCATTTTTCCAGCACTGGAGTTGCTCCCAACAGTTTGCGTTTCGTCATCCTGGGTGCAATAAACAACTGTGCCCGTTGTTTTATCGTACCAGTTATTACCTACAATACCATGTATAGCTGGTACGCTGCCAGTGTAAACACAGGTATGTCCCGGTGCTGTATACGTAGGCATATAGGGTATCAAGGTATTTTCACAACTGTAACCATCTTTCAATAACCTTTTAAATCCATTGGCTGTGTACAGATCATTGTAGCGATATAAAAAATCCCAACGCATTTGATCTATTACAAGACCAACTACCAACTTTGGTTTTTGAGCAATTGATTTGGAGTTAGTAGCCTGTGATAGCGCTATTAAAGGGAGCTGCAATACCATTAAGGTAAATATGAAAAACTTTCGTGCCATACAAAATATTTTTACAAATATAGCTGCAACTGTTTTGATTATAGATGGATAGGCAGATTTGTTGGCCATCGTCCTAATTTTTGCTTTGACTGCTATGACAACCTAATGAAATTTATACTATTAAGTTGCGCTAAACCAATAAACCCAATGCATTGCTTAAATGCAATCACAATTTCAAAACTGTTACCTGCTAAAATTCGGGATTCGCCCGGTTAACTCTATGTTAATAGTTTTTAGTTTCAATAACTTAATTTTGTAGCAATTAATCAGTAAGGATTGTTGGATTATTGAAACAGTAAATTTGAAAATTTCAAAAATATTTATTTTCAATACTTTCAATAGCTTAAGCTTGTTTTAATAATAAGTGATAAGCATATAGATAAATTTAAATGGCAGCAATAGCTATTTAGTTTTAGTGAGCGAATATTATATATTAAACTGGTTTAATATATTCCTACAATTTCAGAAAGCAATAAGCTTCTTTTAAGTTCAAACTAAAAACCACTAACAACAAAATAAATATGGCAGATGTTTTTGAAAAATTAGTAAAAGACGGAGGACCAATTGGTCAACACATGGACAGGGCGCATGGCTATTTTGCATTTCCAAAGCTGGAAGGTGAATTGGGGCCAAGGATGCAATTCAGGGGTAAAGAAATGATTGTGTGGAGTCTTAATAATTATTTGGGGCTGGTAAATCATCCCGACGTAAGAAAAGCAGATACAGACGCTGCAGCCAACTATGGCATGGGTAACCCGATGGGTGCAAGAATGATGAGTGGCAATACAGCCAAACATGAAGAATTGGAAACAGTACTAAGCCGGTTTGTAAAAAGAGAAGATACGATGCTGCTCAATTTTGGCTACCAGGGTATTATGAGTTGCATTGATGCTTTGGTAAACCGCCGGGATGTAATTGTCTACGATGCGGAGGCACATGCCTGCATTATGGATGGCATCCGGCTACATATGGGTTATACTTATGCATTTAAACACAATAATGTTACTGACTTTGAGAAACAACTTCAAAGAGCTGAAAAAATGATAGAGAAAAGCGGCGGAGGTATTTTAGTAATTACTGAGGGCGTATTTGGTATGGATGGAGAACAGGGTATTTTAAAAGAAATAGTTGCACTAAAAAAACAATACCAGTTTAGAATATTAATTGATGATGCACATGGATTTGGTTATATGGGGCCAACTGGTGCAGGTGCTGATGAAGCACAGGAATGCCAGGCGGATATCGATTTATACTTCAGCACATTTGTAAAAAGTATGGGTAGTATTGGAGCGTTTATTAGCGGGCCCAAGGCTGTATTGAAATTTTTGCGTTACAATACACGGAGCCAAATATTTGCCAAAAGTTTACCAATGATGATTGTAGCCGGAATGTTGAAAAGAATGGAGATGGTAGAAACTATGCCGGAACTTAGAGAGAAATTATGGCAAAATGTAAACCGGCTTCAAACTGGCTTACAGGAAAGAGGTTTTGACATCGGCAACACCAACTCCCCGGTAACTCCAATATATATGAAAGGTGACGTACCGGAAGCTACACAGATGGTAATGGACCTGAGAGAAAATTATCATGTATTTTGTTCGATAGTAGTTTATCCGGTAATTCCTAAAGGCGATATCATTTACCGAATTATACCGACAGCTGCACATAGTTTTGAAGACATTGATATTACGCTTAAAG